>NZ_KV789090.1:80525-80899 GCF_001807465.1 Actinomyces sp. HMSC08A09
CGGTAAGTGTTGGCGAGGTTGTTGCGTGAGATGAGGGTACGGGGGTGGTGTGGTCCCAGGATGTGGGCGGAGTCTTTGAGGCTCTGCTTGTGCAGGGTGATGGCCTCGTCGAGCCTGCCCGTGTCTCGGTAAGTGTTGGCGAGGTTGTTGCGTGAGGTGAGAATGTCGGGGTGGTGGGGTCCCAGGATGTGGGTGAGGTCTTTGAGGTTCTGCTTGTGCAGGGTGATGGCGTCGTCGAGTCTGCCGGCGGCTTGGTAGGCGCCGGCGAGGTTGTTGCGTGAGGTGAGGGTGTCGGGGTGGTGGGGTCCCAGGATACGGGTGCTGTCGGTGAGGGTCTGTTCGTGCAGGGTGATGGCGTCGTCGAGCCTTCCGGC
>NZ_KV789091.1:0-3459 GCF_001807465.1 Actinomyces sp. HMSC08A09
TGCTGACCACCGACCTGCGCGCACCCGGCGGGGACCTGACAGCCCTGGCCCGACAGGTGCGCGGCGGCGGAGCCGGGTCGGGGGCGTGGAAGGCGGAGGCGCGCCGACTGGAGCAGGCCTGCCGGCGCGCCGCCGCCGAGCAGTCGGGGGCCCCTGAGGACCCGGGTTCCGCAAGCGGTGGACCACAGGCTCCGGGCACAACAGGGGCGGCCGGTTCGCCGGACACGGGCCGGAAGACTGCCGGACGGCCCGAGGATCCAGACTCCGCGAGCGATGGACCACAAGCACCTGACGCGTTGGGAACCTCCGGTTCGCCGGGCACCGGGCGCGGCCGGGAGGGGGCTGGCCGGCCCGGCGACGTCGGCCAGGACGCTCTCGGGAGTGGCGAGGGCGCCGGGGCGCACGACCTGGAGTCGGCGGTGGCGCTGGTGGCCGGGACGGCGCAGCCGCAGTGGATCGCGCGACGTCGGGGGCCGGCCCCGCAGGCGGGCAAGGAGGCGCACTACGCGAGCGTCACCGGGACCGGTCTGCGCCTGCCGGCGGGCTCGGCGCTGGCGGAGTCCGAGTGGCTGGCGGTGGCCGGCGTGGACCTGACCAGTGGGCGCGGCGACGCACTCATCCGGGCCGCCGCGCCCCTCGACGAGCAGGCGGCCCTGGAGCTGGCCGGGGCCTGGCTGGCCGAGGAGGAGCGCACCGTCTGGGAGGGCGGGCGGCTGCGCACGGAGCGCCTGCGCCGCCTGGGGGCCATCACACTCACCACCACCCCGGGGCCGCCGCCGGGTCCGACAGCGGTGGCGGAGGCCGTCGTCGCGCGGGTGCGCGCTGAGGGGGCTGATGCCGGCCTGGGCGTGCTGCCGTGGGATGAGGAGGCGCTCGGCCTGCGCGCCCGCCTGGCCCTGCTGCACGAGCATCTGGGTGAGCCCTGGCCGGATATGAGCGATGCGGCCCTGGCCGAGCGGGCCGAGGAGTGGCTGGCACCGGCGGTGGCGAGCCTGGCCGGGCAGGCCGCAGGGTCGAGCGGGACAGGTAGGTCCGGTGAGTCGGCGTCAGGCTCGGGAAGTCGGCGTTTCAGCCTGGAGCGGCTGGACGTGGCCCAGGCGCTGCGGACGCTGCTGCCGTGGCCGCAGGCGGCGCGCCTGGAGGAGCTGGTACCCGAACGGATCGAGGTCCCCTCCGGCTCACAGGTGCGGGTGGACTACACGGCGGAGGTCGGCGGGGCAGCTGGCTCAGCGGGCTCGGCCGAGGCCGGGCAGGGGGGTCGGCCGGTGCTGGCGGTGCGGGTCCAGGAGTGCTTCGGCTGGGCCGCGACGCCACGGATCGTGGAGGGCCGGGTGCCGGTACTGCTGCACCTGCTCTCTCCGGCGCGCCGTCCGGTGGCGGTCACCGACGACCTGTCCTCCTTCTGGGAGCAGGGCTACCCGCAGGTGCGTGCCGAGATGCGGGGCCGCTACCCCAAGCACGCCTGGCCGGAGGATCCGTGGAACGCACCCGCGACGAGGGGGACCGGGCGGCGCCGGTAGGTGGGGGCGAAACTCACCCAAGCCACCCGGGGTCGATGGGCGGCGCGTGCGCATCGGGAGACGAGTACCGCAGCGGACCGGGGCTACCGGCCCTGTCAGCACCGCTGACGCCACGAGGCCCGCCGGGCCCCGGCCGGAGCTGCTCACGAACCGCCCCGGCCGGCTCACCGGCGAGGAGGGTAACCGGCCGGGCGGCGGGGCCTCACCAGGTGGAGGCGTCCAGGCGGCTGAAGCGGAAGCCGGTGGGGTTGCGCTCGGTGTCGGGGTCGGCGTCGGGCACGACGTATCCGACGATCTGGAGGTTCCAGGTGCCGCGCCCGCCCCACAGGGTGGCCGTGGTGCGGGTGCGGCCGCGCACCACCGGGAAGCCGGCGATGGTGTCGGGCTGGACGGAGACCACCTCGTGGGAGTGGTAACGCATGGCGCCGTTGGCGATGTCGCCGAGCCACTCGACCTTGGGCTGGGGGTAGCCGGTCATGTGGGTCAGGACGCAGTAGTCGGTGAGCAGGGCGTCGATCGCCTTGGTGTCAGCGGCGACCATGGCGTCGCACAGGAGCGAGTAGAGGTCAGCGGCCGCACGCGGCGCGATCTCAGAGGCGTGGGGGTGCGGGTAGACCTGAGTGCGGGAACGGGACAGGGTTCGGGATTCGTGGGGACGGCGACTCATAGGCCAAGAGTACGGCCCGACGTCGAATATATGAGGGACCAACAGCGCTCCGGCGGCCGGGTCAGGGCACGGGGTCCTGGCGGCCGCAACGAACCGCGCGAGGCGGCTACTCCACGAGGGTGGGAATCTACTACCCGAAGGTTGTGCGTACTGGACGAACCCCCGACCTACGTGGAGTACACCCGCCCCTCCCCTAGTGGCCCCCGACCCTCGTGCAGTACGGGTCTCACGACGTCGAGCAGCCACCGGCCAAAACTGGCAGCACCGCAACCGGCAACGCGAAGGGCCCGCCGTACAGCTCCTGGCTGCTCGGCGGGCCCTCCCGTGGCGGTAGCGCTGGGATTCGAACCCAGGGTGGCTATGAACCACACAGACTTTCGAGATCTGCACCTTCGGCCGCTCGGACACGCTACCTCGCCCACGAGGTTACACGGACGTTGCCCCGCTCCCCAATGCGACGTCCTGCGGTATCAGTCACGACCGACGTCGTGCCCGGAAAGCCCTGAGGCTCACCGACCCCGGCGGGCCCAGCCGGCGGGGCCCGTCAGCGGCGGTCGGCGAAGAAGGCGGTCAGGAGGTCCTGGGACTCCTGGGCGCGCAGGCCGGCGCGCACCTCGACCTGGTGGTTGGCGCGGGTGTCGCGCACGACGTCGCGCACCGAGCCGCAGGCCCCGGTCCTCGGCTCCCAGGCCCCCAGGACAAGTCGGGCCACCCGGGCCAGGACAATGGCGCCGGCGCACATGGTGCACGGCTCGAGGGTGACCACGAGGGTGCAGCCGTCCAGGTGGGAGTCGCCCAGAGCGGCTCCGGCGGCGCGCAGGGCGCGGATCTCGGCGTGCGCCGTCGGGTCGTGCTCGGCCTCGCGGGCGTTGGCGGCCTCGGCCAGGACCGCCCCCTCCGGCGAGAGCACGACAGCACCCACCGGCACCTCCCCCGCTGCGCCAGCCGCCCGGGCCAGCTCCAGGGCGCTCACCATGGCGGCGTCGATGACCGGACTGGCGGCCGGGCTGAGGGTCGGCTTGATGACCGTGCCGCCGCCCCGCCCCACGGCGACGCCCGCCCGCCCACCGGGCGCGCCGGCGTCGGAGCCCGGGCTGAACGGGCTCGGTGGCTGCACAGAGACTGAAGACGTCACGAGTTCATTATCTCGTTATAGGCTCCCGACGACATGCCCGGGCTCGGACAGTCGCCTGCCCCCGCGGCCCCCGGCGCCGCGCCCCGGGCCAGCACCCCAAGCCCCGCCACGATCCCATAGAAGCCCCCCCCCCCCCC
>NZ_KV789091.1:3479-7323 GCF_001807465.1 Actinomyces sp. HMSC08A09
GAAGCCCCCCCCCCCCGCGAAGACCCCACGAAGAACGGAGCAGGTCGGTGAGCCGGTCCCCCGAATCGAGTGATGAGAGCGAGTCCGCGCCAGACGGCCCCTCCAAGGACTCAACCCGGCCGGCCCCGTCGTCGGACCGCTTCTCAGTGCTGCGGCTCCCCGGCGGATCCCTCCCCGGCACCCTGCTCGGCAAGCTGCCCGGCAAGGAGCCCCTCAACCCGGTGGTGTTCTTCGTGTCGGCCACCATCATCGCGATCGTCGCCCTGGCCGCGCTCATCGCCCCCGACCTCGTCAAGAGCGCCTTCGGGGCGGCCGTGACGTGGACGAGCCGATGGTTCGGCTCCTTCTACATCCTGCTCATCACGGCCGCGCTCGTCTTCATCCTGGGCCTGGCCTTCTCCCGCTTCGGGCGCATCCGCCTGGGCCCGGACAACTCGACGCCGGACTTCTCCACCTTCGCCTGGACGGCCATGCTCTTCGCCGCCGGCATCGGCACCGAGATCCTGTTCTTCGCCGTCGCCGAGCCGGTCGACCAGTTCGTGCACCCGCCCACCGGCGACGCCCAGACCATCCCCCCGGCCGCCCGCGCCCGCGAGGCCATCGTCCTGTCCCTGTTCCACTACGGCATCTCCGGCTGGGGCCTGTACGCCCTGGTGGGCCTGGCCATGGCCTACTTCGCCTACCGACGCCGCGACACCCTCACGCTGCGCTCCACCCTGCGCCCGCTGCTGGGGCGGCACACCGAGGGCGTCATCGGCGACATCGTCGACGCCGCGGCCCTGGTCGGCGGGGTCTTCGGCATCGCGGCCTCGCTGGGGGTCGGCGTCGTCCAGCTGAACGTGGCCCTCAACATCCTGTTCGGGCTGCCGCAGGGCTTCCCCACCCAGATCGGGCTGACGGCCCTGGCCGTCATCATGGCCACCGTCTCGGCCGTCTCCGGCGTCGATCGGGGCGTGCGCGTCCTGTCCACCATCAACGTGCTGCTGGCCATCGGCCTGGCCCTGTGGGTGCTCGTCACCGGTGACGCCGCCTTCCTCATCGACGCGCTCATCGGCTCCATCGGCGACTTCTTCACCCGCTTCCCGCAGCTGACGCTGGAGACCTACGCCTACAACCGCCCCGATGACTGGCTCAACACCTGGACCCTGTTCTTCTGGGCGTGGTGGATCGCCTGGGCAGCCTTCGTGGGCATGTTCCTGGCCCGTATCTCACGCGGCCGCACCATCCGCCAGTTCGTGCTCGGCAGCCTCCTGCTGCCCTTCTGCTACATCCTCATGTGGGTGGCGATCTTCGGCAACCACGCCCTGGACCTGGTCATCCGCGGCAACGGCGAGTTCCGGGACATCACCCTGGAGCGGCCCGAGCAGGGGCTGTACTGGATCCTGGAGCACCTGCCGGGCCAGAAGATCCTCATCGCCCTGGCCCTGTTCGTGGGGATCCTCTTCTACGTCACCAGCGCCGACTCCGGCGCCCTGGTCATGGCCAACCTCTCCAGCCGCATCCGCTCGGCGCGCCAGGACGCCGCCGCCTGGCTGCGGATCTTCTGGGCCGCCCTGACCGGGATCCTCACCATCGCGATGCTCGTGGCCGGCGGCATCCCCATCCTCCAGCAGGCCACCATCGTCATGGCGCTGCCCTTCTCCGGGGTCCTCATCCTCATCATGTACACCCTGTGGCGCTCCCTGAGCACCGAGGACACCTACAACCAGGCCCTGAGCCAGGCCGACCGCAACCGGGCCCTGGGCTTCAACGGCTCGGCCGCGGGGCTGGAGCAGACGCCCTGGCGCGAGCGCCTGACGCACACCCTCAACTCGGTCTCCCCCGACGAGGCCGGCAACGCCATGGAGCGGCGCATCGTGCCGGCCCTGGAGGCGGTGGCCACCGAGCTGCGCAAGGAGAACGTCTCCGCCGAGGTCTTCGTCGAGGGCCCCGAGGCCCAGGACCCCGACGACGAGCGCACCTTCCTGGGGCGCGCCAGCCTGGTGGTCTCCTCCCACCCGGCCACCGACAGCGGCGAGGAGCAGTCCAGCTCCATCGACTCCTTCCGCTACGTGGTGCGCATGGTGGTCACACCGGTGCCCGCCTACGGCTTCGCCGTCCACGAGGCCGACGACCTCACGGTGCGCCTCGAGGTGCGCCCGCACAGCGGCGGCCAGGGCTACGACGTCGTCGACTGGAACTCCGACCAGGTGGCCCACGACGTCCTCGACCACTACGAGCGCTGGCTGGAGTACGTGGGCACCTCCGAGAAGAGCGAGTCCCGGTTCTCCCGCCGGCTCTGAGGCGCGCGCGCCGGCACCCGCTGTCCGGTCTGCCCCGGCTCGCCGGCTCCTCGCCGACGTCGGGGCTGCTCCAGCCCACCGTCTCCTCACCGCCGTCGACCGGTCTCCTCCCGGGCCGCCCCAACACTGGCGGGGACATTCGACGCGGCCGGGTGCGTGTCGTTCCGGGCGGGTACGTTCGACGCCGTCAGGGACAGGAATCCCGTCCCCGCACGCGCAGGATGCCCCCGCCCGGGAGAAAAGGTCCCCGCCGGATGCGGCCGCCGGTAGCCAGATGCGGCCACCAGCGGCCCGAGGTCAGTCCGCCTCGACCGTGTAGGAGGCGAGGCGCTCCTGGAAGGCGGGGTCGTAGTGGTTGACGACGCCCTGCCCCTCGTCGAGGGCGGCGATGGCCCGCATGTCGGCGTCGTCGAGCTGGAAGTCGGTGACGTCGAGGTTGGTGACCATGCGCTCGCGGTGGACCGTCTTGGGGATGACGATGATGTCGAGCTGGATGAGGTAGCGCAGGGCCACCTGGGCAGCGGCCTTGCCGTACTTCTCGCCGACGGCGGTGAGCACCGGGTGGGTGAAGATGTTGTTGCGGCCCTGGGCCAGCGGCCCCCAGGACTCCAGGGCGGTGTCGTACTTGGCGTACCAGGCGCGGTTGTCGGCCTGCTGGTTGAAGACGTGGGTCTCCATCTGGTTGACGGCCGGCGGCACCTCGACGTGCTGCGCCAGGTCCACGAACCGGTCGGGGAAGAAGTTGGAGACGCCGATGGCGCGGACCTTGCCGGCGGCCAGGGCCTTCTCCATGGCGCGGTAGGTGCCGTAGTAGTCGCCGAAGGGCTGGTGGACGAGCAGCAGGTCGATGTAGTCGGTGCCCAGGCGGCGCAGGGAGCCGTCGATGGAGCGGGCGGCGCGCTCCTCCCCGGCGTTGGAGATCCACACCTTGGTGGTCAGGAAGAGGTCCTCGCGGGGCAGTCCACTGGCGGCGACGGCCGCGCCCACACCCTCCTCGTTGCGGTAGGCCTGGGCGGTGTCGACGTGGCGGTAGCCGACCTCGAAGGCCTCGAGCACGGCGCGCTCGGTCTCCTCCGGCGGGGTCAGGAAGACGCCGTAGCCGATCTGCGGGATGTCGACGCCATTGTTGAGAGTGATGGTGGGGGCGGAGCCGTTGGCCATGAGTTCTCCTTCGATGCGGTCGGTGTCAGCAACCTAGCCCCGCAGGCGGGCGCGATGTCGTCCCTTTCGCGCCGGGCCCAACTGGCGTGCGGGCTGGCCGACGTGCGCGTGGCGCCCATGCCTGGCCGCCGGCGGGGGCATCCTGCGCGGCCGGGGACTGTTCCTTCCAGACGGGGGCATCTCACGCGTGCGGGGACCGGACTCCTGTCCCCGGCGGCGTCGAATGCCCCCGCCCGGAGCGGACTGCACCCGGCCGCGCGGAATGTCCCCAACCGCACGGCACCGGACGGGGTCTGCTGGCAGACCCTCCACCCGTGAGAGAGACGTTGGGTGTCTGGGACGGGTTCGGTCGGGGACATCGGAAAGCGGCGGCGCGCGGTGGCCGAAACGGCCCCTACGGC
>NZ_KV789091.1:7343-40299 GCF_001807465.1 Actinomyces sp. HMSC08A09
GATGTCCAAATCGGATACAAAGAACTTTGCCGGAGTGAAACGGGCGAAACAAAACCGCATGATTCCGCGGTTCTGTTGCAGCCCTGAAGAACGCGAAGCGTCCTTTGTATCCGATTTGGACACAACACGGTCAGCACCGCCAGATCTCAGCGGGGACGCCGGTGGTGAAGGTCAGTCGCGGGCGCGCAGCACCTGCCCCAGGCTCTGCTCGCCCGCGAGTGCCCCGGCGCGAGCGGAGACGACAACGGCCAGACAGGTGGTCGCCAGGGTCGCCGCACACACGAGGCCCAGCGTCCCCCAGGGGAACCCCTGCAAGATGCTGGCCAGCGGCCTGTGCACTGCCTCCGCCACCAGAACGGCCGTGGACAGGGTGACAAGCAGACCAAGGACAGTCGCGGCGGCGGCATGGAGAACTCCCTCGAGAACCTCAATGGCCAGGACATCGCGCTCCATGGCCCCGGCGGCACACAGAAGCGCGGCGTCACGGCGACGTCGGCCCGCGCTCATAGCGATGACGGCCACGCCCCCGGTCCAGGACACAAGGAAGGGCAACCCGAACACGGAGGTGAAGCCCGTGACGGTGATCTCGGAGGAGGCCGATGCCGGGCCGAAGGCGATGGCAACCAGCCCGATCGTCACCACGAAGGGCAGGACGGTAGCCGCCGAGCGGCGCGACTCCAGGGCGCAGGTGCGTCCGGCGACGTGCCAGGCGACACCGGGATCCGGGATGAGAACAGCGAGCAAGCGCTCCAGGACCGGGCTGATCCAGCCGCACAGGATGCAGACGAACATCAACCCGCACAGGACGCCGCCGAAAAGGCTCGTGAAGACGTCCTGATTCTCCCCACTGCGGATGACGAGGAACTCGGCGACCCACCCAGCCGCGGCGGCAACAGCCCAGAGCAACCGCAGAAGCCCCTTGAGGACTCGTCCCGCGCTCCACCGCGCTCTCTGACCGCCCGACCCGCGCAGAAGCAGGGCCTCCGGGGTGCGAGAGGCCCGTTTGGCGGCAGCCCGACCACCTATGACGAGGGTGCCGGCGCTGATGATCGCGGTCCAGATGAGGTCGGCAGGTTTCCACTGAGGCACCGCGCCGGGCAGCGCGGCCCCGTCAGAGACGAGCCGGTGCATCATGAACCGGCTGATGGGCAGGCTCAACGGCACCGCGACGAGAGAGGCGAGCGTCCCAAGGGCGAAGAGCTGACCCTGGATAACCAGGCGAACCATGGAGGGGCTCATACCCAGGGCCTTCCACAGCCCGTGGTCGCGCTCACGCTGGGAGACCGCAAGGCTGCTGGTAGAAGACAGAACAGTCACGGCAGCAAAGACGACTCCAATGATGATAATGCCTGACACGGATTCGGCCCCATCAATCATCATGGGGTCTCCAGCAGCCTCCGCAGCGGCGAAGGCTCCATGGGCGACCCGGAACTGACCGGCGATGGCAGAGGCGGCCACGACGGCGACGACGGCGGTCCACGCCCAGGAGCCGGCGTGGCGGCGAAGGTCGGACAGGAGCAGGCGGATCATCGGGAACCTCCGGCACCGCGGGCGGACAGGACAGCGTCGGAGACGGCAGCAGGGTCACCCCCGGGGAGAGAGGCGATGAGGAGGCCGGCGTCCATGACAAGGACGTGCTGAGCCCGGGCGGCGGCTGCGGCATCGTGCGTCACCATGAGGACCGTGGCCGGCTTCGGGGCAGGAGCTGCGGGCACGACACCAGGCACAGCACTGGGGCCTCCGGCGAGCTCGGCGAGCCAGTCGAGAACGGTCGCGGCGGCGGCGACGTCGAGGGCGGCCGTGGGCTCATCCGCGAAGACGATGTCGGGGCGGGAGGCCAGAACGCGGGCGATGGCCACACGCTGACGCTCACCACCACTCATCTGATGAGGCAGGTGGCGGGCCTGCTCGCTCAAACCCACGCGCTCGAGGGCATCGTCGACGGCGCTGCGACTCAGGGGTCTGCGACGCAGGCGGCCGGGCAGGGCCACGTTGTCGCGCGCGGACAGGGAGGTGACGAGGTTGTCGTCCTGGAAGACGAAGCCGACGTGCCGAGCCCGGAAGCGGGCAGCGGGCCGGGGACGTAGCGAATTCGTCCGGGTACCGAGGAGCTGAACGGTGCCGTCGGTGGGGGCATCGAGCCCGGCGATGCACTGCAGGAGGGTGGACTTGCCACAGCCGGAGGCGCCGACCAGAGCGGTGAAGCTGCCGACGGGCAGGGAGAGGTCAACACCGTTGAGCGCGATGACATCGGCGTTGCGGCGGCCCTGGACGCGGAAGACTCGGGTGAGTCCGGCTACCTCGATGGCCGGCGGTACCTGCGGCTCCTGATGGTCGGTACTGACTGCGGCGGGATGGCACTGACGACGGATCATGACAGCCCCCAAACCCCTGCGACCACAAGGACGATCCAGATGAGGACGGATACCGCTCGGCTTCCCGCCAGGGCGCCCAGCCCCCATCGCGCGGCCGGACGCCTCAGCCAGGGCCCCCCGATAATCAGCAGCGCGAGCAGGACCGAGGGCAGCCAGGTCCGCACCTCGGCGTCGCTCATCCTGGCCAGCGGGTCGTGCATCCAGATCGTCACCACCCCAAGTACCTCGGTGCGAGCGAGCCCTTGGAAACAGGCCGGTACCGGCGAGAGAAGGCCTGCGACGTCGACGGCGCAGGGATAGGACAGGGGCGAACGAAACAGGTCAAGGCTCATGCTCACCAGTTCACTCATCACCGGTCGCCGGCGCACTGGTACCCGCTCCCGTCTTCAAGTCGGGCCGACTCCACCTCACCCCCGGTCGAGCGCGCACCACCTCGGGGGTGCCAGCACCACCCCGGGGGGCTCGCATGCGGCAGGTATTGGGGAGACAGCACGAGTGCACCCCCAGGGCCGGGCCCGTTAGCGTCGTCGGCATGACCTCGACATCATCACTCGGCCCCCTCCCCGATCTTCCTGCGACCGCACCCATAGGGGGCCCGGAGGACAGGACCATCCCCGTTCCATCGGCTGCCGGCACGTCCGCAACCGCCCCATCCGCGGCAGGCCCGCGCTCCGCCCCTTCCTCGCCGGAGCGCCGTCCGAGCCAGAGCCTCCGGTGGATCAGCATCATCGGCTGGGAGTTCCTGCACGCCGCACTGTGGATGCCAATGGCTGTTCTCCTCGTGCCCTCCATCCTGCTGTTCCACCTGACAGTCCCCCTGGGGGCGTCGCTGGAGCGCGCCGTTGCACGCAGGCTGGGAACCGACGCTCCGTCAGGCCACAAGGAGAACCAGCGCAGGAGCCCGTGGCTGCTGGCACGCATCGCTCACGTGGAGTTCTGGCGCCAGGACCTGCCCCTGTGCGTGGGAGGCATGGCGTTGAGCACGGCGTCATTCTTCCTGACCGCGCTCCTTGGAGCCCTGCTCACCGTCAGCGTGCTGGCGCCCTTCATGTCATCCTCTGAGGCCCCCATCAGGGTGGACCTCGGCGGCTCCGAGATAGCGGTATCCGGATTGCAGTCCGCCCCGCTGCTGCTACCGGTCGGTCTGATCGCCCTCAGCCTCCTCCTCGGCGCGCTCTGGGGACTGGGGAGACTACGGCTGCTGCTGGTCAAGGCGCTGTCAGGTGAACGCGAGACGCAGCGTCTCGAGCAGCTGACCGCCGAGGTCGGCCACCTCACGGCCAGCCGAGCCACCCTCATGGACGCCTTCGAGGCCGAACGCACTCGCATCGAGCGAGACCTGCACGACGGCACCCAGCAGGAGCTCGTCGCCCTCGCCATGAACCTGGGCAGTCTGCGCCTGGCCGCCGAGTCCCTGCCCGAGGACGACGCCGCCCCCACGTCCCGGACCGCGCTGCTGGAGGGGATCGATACCGCGCAGGACCGCGCGGAGTCCGCCCTGAAGGATCTGCGTGAAACGGTGCGCGGCATCCGACCGGCGGTCCTGTCCGAGCGCGGACTGGCACCGGCCCTGAAGGACCTAGCGGGACGGGCCCCGCTGCCGACCAGCGTCGTCGTCGAGGCGGAGAAGGCCGACCTGACCCTGATCTCGCAGCCGGTGGGGACAGTCGTCTACTTCGCGGTGGCCGAGGCACTGACGAACGCCTCCAAGCACGCCCGGGCCTCGCGCGCCACGGTCGCGCTGCGCTGCACGAGCGCCGGACTGAGCGCCGTCATCACCGATGACGGGCGTGGCGGGGCCGACCCGGAGCGAGAGAACGCCACCGGCCTGCGCGGTATGGCGCAGCGGGTGGAATCCATCGGCGGGCGGCTGGAGGTGAGTTCTCCCGAAGACGCCGGGACGCAGGTGACGATCACAGCACCGCTGACGCCTCCGTGGGGCACGGAGAACTCGCAGGACGGGCGGACGGACGAGCCGCAGGGCGACCATCCGGCCGGGTGAGGCAGGATGTGTCCATGAGGATCCTGCTCGCCGATGACGCCGCCCTCCTGCGCGAGGGATTGGCCGGACTGCTGACCACGGCCGGGCACGAGGTCGTGGCACAGGTGGCCGACGCCGACGCCCTGCGTACCGAGGTCGGTCGTCTGGCCGCCGCCGGGGAGCTGCCCGACGTCGTCGTCACCGATGTGCGTATGCCGCCGACCGGCAAGGATGACGGGCTGCGTGCGGCGATCGACCTGCGCCGGACCTACCCGGGGCTGCCGGTGGTGGTGCTGAGCGCCTATGTGGCCGGCCCCTACGTGCAGGATCTGCTCGAGGAGACCGAGTCGCCGACCTCCCCGGCCGGGCCGGGAGCTCCCAGTGCTAGCAGCGGGGGCGCTGTGGGCTACCTGCTCAAGGAGCGCGTGGGGCGGGTGGCCGACTTCCTGCACTCGCTCGACATCGTCGTGGGCGGCGGGGTGGTCATCGACCCGGAGGTGGTCTCCCACCTCATCAAGGCGGCCCGGGCCACCGGTTCCACGCAGGAGACCACACAGGTGGTGACCGGTTGCCGGACTGGTGAGGATGTGGGGGCGATGGTGGGCGCAGGATCGAGCGCGGCACCGACAGCGTCTGGTGCACGGGGGCCGGTGCCGGCTGCAGCAGCCTCATCGTCGACTCCCTCGGGTGGGATCGCGAGTGCGGCGCCGGGTGGAGCGGGCCTCGACCGGCTGACGCGACGCGAGCAGGAGGTGCTCGAACTCATGGCTCAGGGGCTGTCTAACGCGCAGATCGCCGAACGACTAGTGGTCTCCGACGGCGCTGTGGCCAAGCATGTGGCGAACATCTTCCGGGGGCTGGACCTGCAGCCCGGCGAGGAGAACCGGCGTGTGCGAGCTGTCCTGGCCTGGCTGCACGCCCGAGCCTGAACCGGGGCGCTCTCAGACCTGAGCTCAGCCGTACACCCCGGGCCTGCGCCTGGACACACCTCGGGCCTGAGCCCGGCCGTACACCCCGAGCCTGCGCCTGGCCGCCGACGGGGACATCCGGCGCGGCCGGGGACGTTTCCTTCCGGGCGGGAGCATCTCGCGCGTCGGGGGACCGGATTCCTGTCCCCGGCGGCGTCGGATGCCCCCGCCCGGTGCGGGGCTGCACCCGGCCGCGCGGAATGTCCCCGACCGCACAACACAGGATGGGGCCTGCTGGCGGACCCACCACCCGTGAGAGAGACGTTGGGTGTCTGGCCCAGGTTCGGCCGGGGTTGCGCATCGGGAAGCGGCCGCGCGCGGTGGCCGAAACGGCCCCTACGGCGGGCCCGATGTCCAAATCGGATACAAAGAACTTTGCTGGAGTGAAACGGGCGAAACGAAACCGCATGATTCCGCGGTTCTCATGCAAGCCTGAAGAACGCGAAGCGTCCTTTGTATCCGATTTGGACACAACACGTCCAGCACCGCGAGATCTCAGCGGGGACGCCGGCGGCAACTCCGACGCCAGCGACGCATCCAGCCCGTCGGAGCAACGTGACCCCACCGTGGGCGCGCACGAGACCAGCACGCGTTACGACGGTGCGAACCCGGCTGCGGCATTAGGCTGTCCCCATGCGCCTCCACGTTGCCGACCACCCCCTCATCGATCACAAGCTCTCCGTCCTGCGTGACGAGAGGACACCGTCGGCGGTCTTCCGCCAGCTGGTGGACGAGCTCGTCACCCTGCTCGCCTACGAGGCCACCCGCGAGGTGCGCACCGAGGAGGTGGAGATCCGCACTCCCGTGGCGCTGGCCCAGTGCCGCCGCCTGGCCGACCCGCGGCCGATCGTGGTGCCGATCCTGCGCGCGGGCCTGGGGATGCTGGAGGGCATGACCCGCCTGCTGCCCACGGCGGAGGTGGGCTTCCTGGGGATGAAGCGCGACGAGGACACCCTGGAGGTGGAGACCTACGCCAACCGCCTGCCCGATGACCTCTCGGGCCGCCAGTGCTTCGTCGTCGACCCCATGCTCGCCACCGGTCACACCCTCGTGGCCGCCATCGACTACCTGCTGGAGCGCGGGGCGCGCGACGTCACCGCGCTGTGCCTCATCGCCGCGCCCGAGGGGGTCAAGACGCTGGAGGACGCGGTCGGCGAGCGCGCGAACGTGACGGTGGTGACCGCCGGGGTCGACGAGCGCCTCAACGAGCATGCCTACATCGTGCCCGGTCTGGGCGACGCCGGGGACCGCCTCTACGGCATCGTCGACTGACCCGCTGCCCCGTCCGACCGCACTATTTCAACGGCGCGGTCGGAGGCTGACGTGCCCATTCTGTGACCTCGAGCCATAGATTTCGTTAGGCTCGGGAGACATGACGACGGGGCACTCACGTTCTGCTGGCGACTACGACGCGACAACGGCCCTCAGCAGGTTCGCCTCGCCGCGGGACCTCGAGCGGATCGCCGAAACCCGTCCCGACCTGCACTCGATCCTGGCGACCAATCCATCGATCCCACCTCGGGTCCGCGAGATACTGGAGCGGTCCGACGACGCTGTCGTACGGGAGATGCTGGCGCGCCAGGCTGGTCGTGGCGCGCAGCCGGCGCCACCGACGCCGTCTCCTGTCCCGGGCGACATCGGCCCGATGGCTCCGACGATGGCGGTGGGGACAGTTGCTGGGACGACGGGGGTGCCGCCCCAGCAGGCGGCGTCCACCAGCTCCGGGTACGTGCAGGTTCCTCAGGGATATGGCGGTCACCTGCCGGGGGCGCCCGGAGCAGCACCGCAGGGAGGGTCGCTTCATGGGTCCTCCGCTCAAGGGTATGGGGCCGTGGAGCCTCAGGGTCCGCAGAGCCCGCCCTCCCAGGTTGCTCAGGCGGCCCAGACCTCTGCGGCGTCGCAGCCCGTCGCGCCGCCGCCAGCCGGCCAGGGGTATTCGGCGTCCTCGATGCAGGCAGCGGCTCAGCCCTTGGACCAGCAGACCGCGATGCCGCCCGGGGTGCCGAGCCGGGTGCCGTCGGAATACGTACTGGGCCACGGCCAGGCTTATGACTCAGGGCAGGCATACGGTCCGGGACAGCCGGTCGCACTGGCCTACGGGACACCAATGTATGTGCCGCCGGTGCAGGCCCCGAAAAAGCGCCGCCTGCTCAAAGTGGTCGCCGTCGTTCTGCCGATCATTCTCGTTCTGGGCGCTGGAGGGGCGGCCGCCTGGTACTTCCTGGGGCGCAGCGAGGCCTACTTGGGTTCAACGTACGTGACTCCGTCGGGCGCCTGGGCGAACGGTGCGGACAAGGCCTGGAGCTTCGACGTCGACCCTCATGAGGATCCTTACGTATTCGGTGATTACCTGGTGATCGTCGACAAGGGGTCCGACACCTTGACCGCTTACAGCCCGCTGGGCGACAACATGAAGGAAGTGTGGAAAACCACTGTTGATGATGGAGACTTCAGTTCATCGTATGGCACGTCCTCCGTTCTCCTGAAATGGGGGGACAGTACGCTGGTTCACAAGTCCACCCTCATTGACCTGAAAACCGGAAAGACCTCAAAGGCACCCTGGGGTAGCAGCAACTCCGCATTAATCGTCGGCGATACCGCCATTTTCTGCAAGGAGAGCGACAAGTGTACCGCCTGGGGTGCGGACAAGAAACAGAAGTGGTCGCGCACGATCGCCGGGGCGGGAAGACCCTTTGACTCACTGACCACATACAGTACGACCTTTCTGGTCAGAGACAATCAGCGTTATCTGGCACTGTTGAACGCCATCATCGACATCGATAGCGGAGAGACCCGGTTCCTCGGCGGGGGCTCGAAGGCCGACTCAGACTTCATAACCTGGTACTTCCAGGACGGTTGGGGAACTCTGGAGGCAGAGGACAAATCTGATTCCGATTCGAGTTCGTCAGCCGACCAGGAGTACAAAGTGACAGTTTATGATTTCAAGGGGAAGAAACAGGGCAGCTATCGACAGACCCTGCCTTCAAAGGAGACTGTTGTCGAGGAAGATAAAAAGCTCCTCACAGCCGAGGAGCATCGCACCTACTTCAAGGACCAGGACTTCAGTGACGCCAGCCTGACTGCAAGATCAAACAGCGACGGCTGCGTCACTCGGATCAAGCCGAAGCAAGGCAGTTCCTTCAGTGTTCCGGAGGCGGACACAAACACCATATCCTCCGGATGCCCGTCTGTAGCGAAGAGTTCTCAAGATGGCAGCATCGTCAAGCTGATGATACTGGGCAAAGGGGACGTCAACCGGATCAGTGCGCTCATGAACGTTAAGACCGGGAAGGAAATTAAGTTCAGCGGAATCGACTTGGAGAATGACGATACGCTCATCATGGCCAAGCCCGACCTCGTCATCGGCTACAACAAGTTTGACGGCAAGGTCATCGGTTTCAAGCCAGCCTCCTAGGGCGGTGGCCGCAGCGGCACTGATGCGGCACTTCCAGTGACGTTCCGCATGGTCGGGCGCGGTCTACTCCAGCCTGGGACGCCTCACTCACAGGGCGCCCGGACTCCTGTCCCCGACGGCGTCGAACGCCCTCACTCTCGCAGCTCCACGCCGGCCCCGGCCAGGAGACTCCGTACCCAAGTAATGGAGTAGCCCGATTGAGTCGAGATCTGCTGAACTGACGCTCCCTTCGCGTACTCATCAGCCAGGATCCGGGCGACACGATCCGAGAGCCAGTCGCTCATCTGCTCGTTGAGCTCCAAGTCCGGCAGAGGATCGATATCGCCGCCGGCGTATCCCCGCTGAGCCTTCCCCTGCGGCGTGATCTCTTCATCCGATTCATTGCCCCACACGGACCAGCCCGGTCGCGCGTAGCGGGCGAACATCTCCAGGTACGGACCCGGCGAGCAGGACTCGATGAGGTCGTACTGTTCGTCGGGCTTGCGGCTGTGCTCGCGCTTGCGCGTCTCGATCATGTTGACCGTTGAGCGTCCCGGTGCCAGCGTTCTCATGGATCCTTTGACACCGAATAGGATCGGCTCGGTGACATTGCGGAAGTAGAAGCCGACGCCGCGGCCGTCCGGCCCGCCGTCCTTGCGCCGCTTGGCCCAGATGATATTCGAGACGTAGCGGAATCCCCACGCCTGCATGACCTCCAGGCCCTCCGGAAGTAGGGCGTTGGGAACCCACAGGTACAGGTGGGCATTCGCTGCGGTCACGTCACCGACCGGGAGCTCCTTGATCTCCTCGAGGGACATCGTCCCGTACCTGCCCAGACGGCGGTGCTCGGGAGCGACCTTGCCGGTTCGATTGGTGAACCGCCACGGAGGGTCGGCCAGAACGGTCTGAAATCCTCCTTCTACTGTAGGAAGTGGAGCGATTTCCGCGGAGGATCCCAGAGCCTTGGACACTCCTTAGATGTACCAGAAATAGATCTGGTTTGTCACTCGTGAGGATTCTACGTGGATGGACGCTGCGCTCATCCCACGTCTTCCAGCCAGGCTCCCGAGCGCCGCCCCACCGAGGACCGGCGGGACTGGTGCCGATTGCAAGCTTCCGCGGTGACCACGGACGACTGTGCCTCCGATGCCGGCGGGGACATTCCGCGTGGCCGGGTGCGGTCCACTCCAGCCGGGGACAGCCCACGCGTTCGGGGACAGGATTCCCGTCCCCGACGGCGTCGAATGTCCCCGCCCGCACAAAGATGTCCCCGGCAGCGCAGGATGTCCCCACCCGCGACAACATGTCACCGAACGTTCGGAGTGCGCCTACCCATGCCGTAGGCCCCGACCATGAGTGGGGCACTCACACAGACCGCCCGCTTCGCCGTACCTCCGGCGACCGGCACGCCGCCCTTCCCAACCATCACCACTAGTCGGCCATCGGCAGAAACAAGCGGCCCCGCACCTCAGGTGCGGGGCCTGCCGGAGTAGCCGCACCGGTCCAAGCCCGGTGCTCGTTGTCTGGAGACGAGTGTGGCCGTCACCCATCCGGTACCCCAAACCCAGAGCGTGGTCATTGGACGTCCTCGTTTGGTGGGATACTTCTGCCCGATCCCCCATCCTGACGACGAAGAGGCCGACTGTGAGTAGAGAGACTGAGCGCGCTGCGCTTCACCGTGCGATCTGGCGGGTTGCCAACGACCTGCGCGGGAGCGTAGACGGATGGGACTTCAAGGCCTACGTCCTGGGTTTTCTTTTCTACCGGTTCATCTCCGAGAACCTCACCGAGTACATCAACGCCGGCGAGCGCGAGGCCGGGGACCCGGACTTCGACTACCGCTTCCTGTCTCATGCCGACGCCGAGGGCGCCCGCGAGGGCATCATCGAGGAGAAGGGCTTCTTCATCGCCCCGGGCGACCTGTTCGACAACGTGCGCGAACGGGCACCGCGCGACGAGAACCTCAACGAGACGCTGTCACGCATCTTCAAGAGCATCGAGGCCTCGGCGACCGGCACGGGTTCGGAGTCGGATCTGCGGGGCCTGTTTGACGACGTGGACGTCAACTCCACGAAGCTGGGCCGCACAGTGGCCCAGCGCAACGACAAGCTCACGCGACTCATTCAGGCGATCGGGGACCTGGACCTGCCCTACGGGGAGTCCTCGATCGACACCTTCGGCGACGCCTACGAGTACCTCATGACGATGTACGCCTCGAACGCGGGCAAGTCGGGCGGCGAGTTCTTCACCCCGCAAGAGGTCAGCGAGGTGCTGGCCCGCATCACGGTCATGGGCAAGGACAGCGTCAACCGCGTCTACGACCCGGCCTGCGGCTCGGGCTCGCTACTGCTGAAGTTCGCGAAGGTACTCGGTAAGGAGAACGTGCGCGGCGGGTTCTTCGGCCAGGAGATCAACCTAACCACCTACAACCTGTGCCGAATCAACATGTTCCTGCACGACATCAACTTCGCCGACTTCAGCATCGCCCATGGGGACACGCTCACAGACCCGGCGCACTGGGATGACGAGCCCTTCGAGGCAATCGTCTCCAACCCGCCGTACTCAACGAAGTGGATCGGCAAGGACGATCCGGCTCTCATCAACGACCCGCGCTTCTCCCCGGCGGGCGTGCTGGCCCCAAAGTCGAAGGCGGACCTGGCCTTTACCATGCACATGCTGTCCTGGTTGGCGGTGGATGGGACGGCGGCGATCGTCGAGTTCCCGGGGGTGCTCTACCGCGGCGCCGCGGAGGCTAAGATCCGCCAGTACCTGGTGGAGAACAACTATGTCGACGCCGTCATCCAGCTTCCGCCGGATCTATTCTTCGGGACGACGATCGGCACGTGCATCATCGTGCTCAAGAAGTCGAAGCAGGACAACAGTGTCCTGTTCGTGGATGCCTCACAGCAGTTCGTGCGGGAGGGCAACAAGAATAAGCTCTCGGAAGAGAACCAGGAGACGATCCTGGAGGCGCTCGCCAAGCGGACCGACGTCGATCACGTGGCCGCGCTGGTAGGCGCGGAGGCGATCAGGGAGAACGGGTTCAACCTGGCGGTGTCCTCCTACGTGGAGGCGGAGGACACTCGCGAGGAGGTCGACATCGTGGAGCTCAATGCCCGGATCAGGGAGATCGTGGAGCGGCAGGCAGTGCTGCGGGCGAGTATTGATGAGATCGTCACCGACCTTGAAGGTGGTGCCCGGTGAGCCGCATCGACGACCTCATCCGCGACCTCTGCCCCGACGGCGTGGAATACAAGCCGCTTGGCGAAGTTGGCGAGTTTATACGAGGCAACGGAATCAAGAAAAGTGATTTCACCAAACAAGGTTATCCTTGTATTCATTACGGGCAGATCCACACTCATTACGGGATCAGCACAGCCGAAACCATCTCGCACAT
The DNA here is from genome assembly GCF_001807465.1 of Actinomyces sp. HMSC08A09. Lineage (NCBI taxonomy): Bacteria > Bacillati > Actinomycetota > Actinomycetes > Actinomycetales > Actinomycetaceae > Actinomyces > Actinomyces sp. HMSC08A09. The sequence goes on from NZ_KV789091.1 coordinate 19,459, forward strand.
AGCCCCAGAACAGGCTATCCGACTTCGAAAAGCACAACCTGGAGACCTCGTTATCGCCACAACAAGCGAAGACGACGACGCTGTCGGAAAGGCAACAGCTTGGCTCGGCACCACACCGGTTGCAGTGGGCGGCGACTCCTACATCTTTAGGCACTCAATGGAGCCAAAGTATCTATCCTATTTTTTCTCATCTACCACATTCTCGCGACAAAAACAGACTCATATAACAGGATCTAAAGTTCGGCGCATCACCGCATCCTCCTTATCGAAAATCATCATTCCCGCACCCCCAATTGAAATACAACATGAAATTACTCGAACATTAGATCAGTTCATCCAACTGAAGGCGGAACTAGAGGCCGAAATGGGAGTCCGCAAACAACAGTATAGCCACTACCTCAACCACTTCTTCGCCTCGAATACAAATACATGCATGAGGACACTCAGAGACGTAGGTCCAGTTCGAATGTGCAAGCGCATTATGAAAAACCAAACTTCTCAGCAAGGAGACGTCCCCTTTTACAAGATTAGGACATTTGGTGGCACCGCAGACGTCTATATTTCGCGCAAACTTTACAACGAATACAAGAAGCAGTACCATTTTCCGCAACCTGGAAGCATTCTTATTTCCGCCGCCGGAACAATAGGGAGAGCTGTTCCCTACGACGGAAAAGACGCCTACTTCCAGGACTCCAACATCGTTTGGATCGAGAACGATGAAGCACTCGTCCTGAATAGCTATCTGTTCTATTTTTACAAGGTTGCTAACTGGAAGACCGACGACGGAACAATTAAGCGACTCTACAATGATCGACTTCTAAACACCGTCATTCCCGTTCCACCTCTTTCGGAACAGCATCGGATAGTAAACTGTCTCGACAAATTTGACACCCTCCTCAATGACCTCACTTTAGGCCTCCCCGCTGAGATCGAGGCTCGCCGTAAGCAGTACGAGTACTACCGTGACCGTCTCCTCAGCTTCCCTGAGAAGAAGTGACCTCATGAGCGGAAAACACATCGAGCTCTTCCTCGTTGATGGGGAACCCGGCGGCATCACGACCGCTAACATTTCGGGCTGGACCGGCCACATCCTCAGTGGCCCCCGCACAGCCCTTAGTCGCCTCCTATTCCGGGACGAGGCTCACCGCAACGGCGTCTACCTTCTCCTTGGTGACGACCCTGGTGCGATCGAGAGCGTTTCCTGCTATATCGGGAAAACTGAGGACTTCTCCGCTCGATTCCGTCAGCACGACCGTCAAAAGGACTGGTGGAACCGAGCCATCCTCGTCAGCAGCCTTGACGACTCCTTCAACGAAGGTCACTGGGGATACCTCGAGTCCCGTCTCCTCGAAATCGCCGCAACCACCAAACGCTGCACCCTGCGAGATAACGTTCAAACCCCACAACCCCGGAAACTTTCAGAGGCCCAGCAGTCAGATGCCAAGGCGTTCCTCGAGCAGATTCGTGGCGTCCTCCCGGTCCTCGGAGTCAACATTCTTCGTACCACTCACAGGCCTCCCGAACGGCAAACACCTCCACCAGATATCGACTCCCCGATTTTCACACTCGCTGCTCCTAAGCGCGGAGTTAAAGCTCGGGCTCGCGTTGTCGGGTACGAGTTCATCATGCTGGAAGGCTCCCGCGTCGTTGGAGAATGGAGCAATGAGGGCAGTAAGCCAAGTACCCGCAACTCCTACAGAAACTACCGGGATCGGCATGCCAAACTCGTCGATGACGGAAGTATCGCTGTCGAGGGAACGATCGGCACTCTCACACGGGACGTCCCCTTCCCCTCACCATCCGCCGCCGGTTCTGTCGCCGTCGGCTACTCCTGCAACGGCCGTATCGCCTGGACCTGGGAGGGCGGCACCTACAAGGACTGGGAGAACGGGACCTGACCGCTGGTTCCACCACCCCAGAAGATTCTCTCCAACCCTGACGAAAGTGTCCTCCCATGACCATTCGCGAAGCCTCCGCCGTCGGAGTCGAACCGGTTGTTCTCACCAGCGAGAGCACCGTCGTCGGCCTCTATGAACCCGAGGAGACCGACCGCGCCGGCTACCAGTCGGAGGCCGAGCTGGAGGCGGCTTTCATCCGCCAGCTGCAGGCTCAGGCCTACGAGTACGTCTCCTTCGCCAGCGAGGATGAACTCGTCGCCAACCTGCGCACCCAGCTCGAAGCCCTCAACGACTACACCTTCACCGATGAGGAGTGGGAGCGCTTCTTCGCCCAGTCGATCCGCACCCGCTCAGGCGGCGGGGACGAGATCGCGGAGAAGACCCGCCGCATCCAGGAGGACCACGTCCAGACCCTCATCCGGGACAACGGCCAGTCCAAGAACGTCCGGCTCATCGACAAGCAGCACATCCACAACAACCGTCTGCAGGTCACCAACCAGTACGTCGTCGAGACAGGCGCCCACCACACCCGCTACGACGTCACCGTCCTCGTCAACGGTCTGCCACTGGTGCATATCGAGCTCAAGCGCCGCGGCGTGCCCATCCGCGAGGCCTTCAACCAGATCAACCGCTACCAGCGCGACTCCTTCTGGGCGGGCGCCGGCCTGTTCGGCTACGTCCAGATCTTCGTCATTTCCAACGGCACCCAGACCAAGTACTACTCGAACACCACCCGCTTCGACCACGTCACCGAGTCCACGCGGGGCAAGCGCGAGTCCAAGGCCGCCAACTCCGACTCCTTCGAGTTCACCTCCTGGTGGTCCGACGCCGCCAACAAGCCGATCACGGACCTGGTCGACTTCACCCGGACCTTCTTCGCCAAGCACACGCTGCTGGCCCTGCTGACCCGCTACTGCGTCTTCACCACCGCGCAGAAGCTGTTGGTCATGCGGCCCTACCAGATCGCCGCAACTGAGGCGATCCTCCAGCGGATCCTCACGGCGTCGGCCAACAAGCAGACCGGCACCGTGGCGGGCGGCGGCTACATCTGGCACACCACCGGCTCGGGCAAGACCCTCACCTCCTTCAAGACCGCCAAGCTGGCGGCCGGGATGGAGGGGATCGACAAGGTCATCTTCGTCGTCGACCGCAAGGACCTGGACCACCAGACCATCAAGGAGTACAACCGCTTCGCCGAGGGGACGGTCTCCGCGAACCAGTCCACCAACCAGCTGAGCAGGCAGATCAACGACCCGGATACGAGCATCATCGTCACCACGATCCAGAAGCTCTCCAACTTCGTGGGGCGTAATCGTAAGCACGCCATCTACACCGGGCACGTGGTCCTCATCTTCGACGAGTGTCACCGCAGCCAGTTCGGGGACATGCACACGGCCATCACCAAGGCCTTCCGCAACTACCACCTCTTCGGGTTCACGGGAACGCCGATCTTCGCGGCGAACTCCGGCTCCAGCGGGAACGTCCAGCTGCGCACCACCGCGCAGGCCTTCGGCGACCAGCTGCACACGTACACGATCGTGGACGCGATCCGGGACAAGAACGTGCTGCCGTTCCGCATCGACTACATCGACACGATCAAGATGCCCGACGTCGTGCGCGACGCCGAGATCAGTGGCATCGACACCGAGCGGGCGCTGCTGGCGCCCGAGCGGCTGGTCCAGGTGGTGGGCTACATCCGTGAGCACTTCGACCAGAAGACGCGGCGCAACTCCTCCTACACGCTGGGGCAGAAGCGGGTACTGGGCTTCAACTCGCTGTTCGCGACGGCGTCGATCCGGGCAGCGCGTGCCTACTACATGGAGTTCAAGCGGCAGCAGGAGGGGCTGGCCTCGGACCGGCGCTTGAGCGTCGGCATCGTCTACTCCTACGCGCCCAACGCCGATGCGCCCGGTGAGACGCTGGCCGATGAGGCCGTGGACCCCTCGCAGCTGACCGCCGACGACCGAGCCTTCCTCGATGAGGCGATCCGCGACTACAACGCTCAGTTCGGCACCGCCTACGACACGAGCGCCCAGGGCTTCGAGGGCTACTACGAGGACATCTCCCGGCGGCTGGCGGAGCGGACCATCGACCTGGTCATCGTGGTCAACATGTTCCTCACCGGGTTCGACTCCAAGACCCTCAACACCCTGTGGGTGGACAAGTCACTGCGCACGCACGGGCTCATCCAGGCGTTCTCGCGCACGAACCGGATCCTCAACTCGGTCAAGACCTACGGCAACGTGGTCTGCTTCCGGGACCTGCAGGAGGACACCGATGAGGCCATCGCCCTGTTCGGCAACAAGGCCGCCGGCGGGCTGGTGCTCCTCAAGCCGTACAAGGAGTACCTGGAGGACTACCTGGAGAAGATTGGCGAACTGCGGGCCAGGTTCGAGCCGGGGCAGATGATCGCCTCGGAGGCCGAGCAGAAGGAGTTCATCCGGCAGTTCGGGAAGATTCTGCGGCTGCGCAACATCTTGGCGAGTTTTGACGACTTCGGAGACGACGACGTCATCGGCGAAGCTGAGTTCCAGGACTACCGCAGCGTGTACGTGGATCTCTACGCCGAGATGCGGCGGGGGGCCGACGTGGAGAAGGAGGTCGTCAACGACGACCTCGTCTTCGAGATCGAGCTGGTCAAGCAGGTGGAGGTGGGAGTCGACTATGTCCTCATGCTGGTGGAGAAGCACCGCGAGGAGGCGGGCGACGGGGAGGACAAGGAGATCCCAGTGGAGATCCGCCGGGCTGTGATGTCCAGTCCCAGCCTGCACAACAAGAGGGACCTCATTGAGGAGTTCGTGCACGCGGTATCCGCCTTCGGGGACGTGGACGAGCAGTGGCGGGCATTCATCGAGCAGCGGCGCAGCGAAGAGCTGGCAGCGATCATCCGCGACGAAAAGCTGCGCGAAGGGCCAGCGAAGGCGCTGGTGGAGGCAGCCATGCGGAACGGGTACGTGCCCACTGAGGGGACCGCGATCACAAGGATCCTGCCGCCCACCCCCAGATTCCGCCGCGCGGCTGACGACAGCCACGATGAGAAGAAGCGCCGTGTCCAAGCCGCCCTAGCCGCCTACGTCGAGAGGTTCCGGGGGCTCAGCGGCAAACCTCTGTGAGAGCGCTGACAGCAGTCGAAGCATTCAAGGAATCATGATGGAACTAAATTCAGAATGGTGGGAAACCCCAATCAACAATTCCTCTTCAAACAGCCTGGAAGAGCTTAGCGAACAGTTTGAGAGACGACTTAAATCTGGTGACTGCACACCGTTAGAGAAAAAGGTAATTGAAGTAATCATCGAAGTATGCAACGTTGACTTCAAGCCAGATGACTGGGAAAACCCATTCCCACCATCAATCATTTTAAGCGAGAGAAGGTCGTGGACACCTACCGACCTCACTCCAGAGCAAAAAGAAATCATTTTCAAAATTGCACCTCTTATACCAAACGCAGAACTCAAGGCTCGCATAAATGATATCGCCTGGACATACTGCGAACGCTCCAACACAACTTTCCGAGAAACAGCAATTGAAACCTACCTTTCGATGCCGACCGACGAGGAATCATGGCTCCTCAAAACTCAGTATGCTTGGCAACGAGTAATTGAGATAGCACGTCGCTCCGGAGATTCGGGACACCATCACATCCACCAAGTAAGCGATAATTTACTTAGTCTCATTGACGCCGTCGACTCCTCTCTTTCGGGCACCCACCTCCTTTCTGTGGCGATTTTCCTTAGATTAAATAATCTATGTCGGAAAGATAAAAAAGAAGTTGTCGCTCTAGCTTTAGAAGATCAGGCGACAGAAGCCCTCAAGAACAACAATCATTTAACCGCACTGGATTGCCTATCCGAGGCTAGTCGATGGTACGTAAGCTTCGATGGCAACAAGCAATGTGACATGCTCGTAAAATGTGCAGACATTCACGAAAGTTTAGCAACATTAAAGCCCGAATCAAGCGAATCTGCGATCGTGGTCACTGTTAATTGTCTGGAGAATTCTCTCGCCACTCTACGCAAACTTCCGAAAAAATACAGAATTACCAACGGTATCGACACACGAATAATTGAATTAGTCCATAAGGTCAACGATTCTAGAGAGATCCTAATCGAATCGATGGCGCATATTGCTGAAAGAGAGATCAATCTCCAGGATTGCATATCGAAGGTACAAAGATACGTTTCAGGCATCTCCGATCCTCTGGAAGCCATACTTAAATTCGTCAGTCTTGGCTGGTATGTCGAACCACATAAAGTAGTATCCGATGCACAATCTCGAGTAAATTCGAACATTATTTCTTGGGCTCACCATACCACCTATGACCCTTCCACTGGACAAAAAATATTTGATTCACTAAATGCTGCCGCCCCACCAGACTTCGAAGGTTCCCCCGAAGTTTGGTCGGAGGTATGCAGAATATACAAAGCCCAAATCGAGGTTTTCGCAAAAGGCGCAATACTCCCTGCTCAGGATATAATCAATACCGAGCATCGATTTTCTTTGACACATTTCATCCGACTATGTTACGATTCTCGTTTCGTTCCTAGTGGACGCGAACACCTCTGGGCCTTGGGATTAAATGAAGGAATGAAAGGGAACTATGGCGTAGCCGTCTCTGTTTTGGCGCCGCAATTTGAACACTTTGTTCGAGACGTCTTGCGCAGCCTCGGCGTACAAACCAGGATTATTCAGGATGACGGGACCGAAGATGAAAAAAGCTTGAATGCTCTGATAGCCGAACCTGCATTGGTTGAGAAATTTGGCGACAGTATCGTTTTCGAGATGAGATTACTTCTGTGCGATTCCCAAGGGGTTAACCTACGAAACCGCGTGGCGCACGGATTGATTGACGACTCTGTAAACTGGTCGCTGCAAGCCGTCTACTTCTGGTGGTTTACTTTGCGTCTTACTCTAATTCCTTTACTGTTGACAACATTACCCAACCAGGAGGGAGACCTGAATGATCGACTATGTTAACCCCTGGATCGACAGATATTCTTGTTGAGTGATTTAACACTACCCACGTCTCCTGAATCGCGACGGACCCAGCACGCGCACAGCGATACCGCATTCCTTTCCCAAACGGCATTGATTACTCCCCGACCGGGTATGGGATCCTGTCGCAAAAGTCGGTGCAAACGCAGATTGTGTTTTGTGCCTCAATCGCCACTCTTGTACCAAGCAACGACGATCTGGAAGCGGTCGTGCAGGTGGAGTTTGGTCAGAATGCGGCTGACGTTGCAACGCACGGAGGCGTGCTGCTGCACGAGCCACTCTGCGATCTCCTCGTTCAACATCTCCCCCGTGCCGGGCACTACTGAACAATCATAGCCATCGACACAAGAAGCGAACCCTGAAAGTCAGTCCTGGGAGCGGAGGTCCTCGAGGACTTGGTGCGCCTCAGCAGAGTCTTCGTCATAGGCGCCCATCGCCTGGGCATCGGCCACTATGTCTCACAGGGTTTCCTCCACCCGACGCCGGCGGGGACATTCCGCGCGGCCGGGTGCGGGCCGCTCCAGACGGGGACAGCCCACGCGTTCGGGGACAGGATTCCCGTCCCCGACGGCGTCGAACGCCCCCGCCCGCACAAAGATGTCCCCGGCCGCGAGGACACAACACATCTCAACCGCCGCTCTTGTACCAGGCGACGGCGATTTGGACGCGGTCGCGCAGGTGGAGTTTGGCCAGGATGCGGCTGACGTTGCGGCGCACGGAGGCGGGCTGCAGCACGAGCCGCTCGGCGATCTCCTCGTTCGACATGCCTTCCGCAATGAGCCGGGCTACGTCGAGCTCCCTAGGCGTCAGCACCCCGAACCTCTCCCGCAGCCCCTCGCGCTGCGCACCGGACAGCGCCCGCGGAACCCCACGCGCAATGAGCTCCTTGGTGACGCGCGGCGTGAGCACCGCATCGCCCTGTGCCACCGCCCGCACCGCCTGAGCCAGCTGCGCCGCGCGCACATCCTTGAGCAGGAACCCCGAGGCCCCCACCTCCAAAGCCCCGAAGGCGTAGTCGTCCTCGTCGTAGGTGGTCAGCACCAGAACCTTCACCGTCGGGAACCGCCGCGCCATCGCCCGGGTCGCGCTGATCCCATCCATTCCCGGCATGCGCACATCCATGAGCACGACGTCGGGCAGCCCCGTTGACCGGTTCAGCCCCTCCAGGATCTCCAGCGCCTCCTGCCCGTCACCGGCCTCCGCCACCACGTGCAGGTCCGGCGCCTTGCGGATCATGAGTGCCAGCCCCAGGCGCGCGTAGCGCTGGTCATCCACGATCATGACCGACGTCGGCCTCAGTTCCTCCGACTCCGCGCCCACGCCTCAGCCCTCACCGCGAGTTCTCGGCACCGTCGCCGCAACCCACCAGCCGCCGTCGGACTCGGGCCTCCAGTCCAGCGAGCCTCCCACCGCCTCAACCCGGGCCCGCAACCGCAGCAAGCCGGTACCCTCCGCGGGTCCACCACGGCGGCCATCGCCCTCCCCGCCTCTGCCACCTGAGGAGCCGTCGTTGCGAACCATCACCGTGACCGCCGACTCGCCGTGGTCCCAGGACACCTGCACCTGCGACAGCGCGGGCGCGTGCCGCACCGCGTTGGTAAGCGCCTCCCGGGTGAGCGCGAAGCACAGGTCGGCCTGCCCGGCGTCGTCGGCCCGCTGCCCGGTCTCAGTGAAGACGATCGTGACGCCCAGCGACCTCACCCTGCCGACGACGCTCCTGATCTCATCCCAGGATCGGTGCCCGGCACCGTCCCGGCCCGGCGACTCCGCCAGCTCACCCTCGCCGTCGGCCAACGCTCTCACCGCCCGGCGCGTCTGCTCCAGGCACTCCCGCGCCACCTCATTGATGCCGCCGAGCGCCTCATCGATCTCCGGGTCGGCGCCACCGGCCAGCCCCTCGGACAGGGCGATGATCGTGGTCAGGCCGTGCCCCACGGAGTCGTGCAGCTCGGCGGCGATACCGGCCCGGCTCACTGCGCGGTCGCGCTCGGCCCGAAGCGCCCGGAAGCGCTCCCGCTCGGCTTTGGCCCCGGCTTGCGCCGCTCGCCAGTTCGCGACGCTGCGCGCCATCATTGCCGCGATGACCGTCAGCAGGACCGCGACCACCTGGCTGAGCCACTCCTCCATCAGGACCCCGGGCGGGGCCACCAGGACCGCGCTGGCCGTCGCCATGAGGCAGGCCGCGCCGATCACCGCGAGGTGCTGCCACAGCGGGAGCCGGCTCACCGCACTCCCCAGTGCCACCAGCATCGGGAAGAGAAAGAAGTTGTTGAGCCCCAGCGCCGAGGCCACCACGTACACGGCACACTCGATCAGGAAGACCCCCAGCGGGTACCTGCGTCGCGCAGTAAGGAGCGCCGTGGACCCCATGGCCGCCAGAATGAGAATCGCAGAACCGATTCTGGTCGGGGCGATCCCTGCAACCAGGCCGCCGTCGCCGACGCGGCCGGTCAGCACCGCGCTGCCAATCATGCCGCCCTGGTAGGTGGCGCACAGGATGAGGAGCAGCGTGGACAGGATGCCGGGGCCGGCCTGCGCGGGCGCCGGCTGGCGCACCCACTCCCCCAACGTCCGCCAGTCGATCCGCATCCTCATGGCCGACGACGAACCACGCTCTGCACCGAACACCAGCGCCCCTCCTCCCCGTTGCGTCCGTACCCTACGCCCCGAGACCTGAACCCCAGAGCGGCTCGCGAGGCCTGGGGACGACCGCGATTCCCAGGCAACCAGCGGCCTCTGCTCGACCTACTCCAGCCCGTCTCACTCGGCCGCCAGGACGGTGCCGATCGGGGTCCGGGTGGCGCCCCGGATCGGAGCGAGTAGCACCGCGACCAGGGCCAGCAAGGACAGGAGGGCCACCAGCAGCACTGGCCCGACGCCGGGGCGCACTACCAGCGGCATCCCCGCCCTGACGTAGAAAAGGGACTCGCCGGCCGTGGTCACCACCAGCGGCACGAGCGAGATCAGCAGGGCCGTCCCCACGTACAGGCCCGCCTCGACGACCACCTGCCGGCACACGCCGCGCACCGTGCTCCCGGCGCAGCGCAGCACCGCGAGCTCACGCTGCCGGGACCGGGAGGACATGCCGACGACGGCCACGGCCCCCAGCAGCGCCACGGCCCCGAGGATCGTCGCCAGCACCAGCGAGTCCACCTGGTTGATCGCCACGTTCAGGCGCGCCGCCTCCACCACCGCCTGCCCCGTGGCGAGACTGGTCGTGAGTGCCGCGGTGAAGGAGATCGCCAGGGCCAGCAGGCCGATGGCACTCGCCGACGACTCGCTGCGCCACAGCGCCGAACGCCGCGCAATGAGCCACGGTCCACCCAGCCGCGCCAGCGGCGCCGACCACAGCCGCAGCAGCCGCGGGATGAGCGCGGGCGCCAGCAGCACCACGAGGACCGCGAGCAGGAGCGATGCCAGGATCGCCTGGCCCCCACCGGTCGGCCATCCGTCGATCTTCCTTCCCGGCGGAGCCAGAAAAGCGAGGAGCAGCTGCCCCGCGCATGCGAGCGCCCAGAGTCCGGCCAGGATCCGTCGCCCCACACCCATGCGCCGTCGCCCACTCGGGGCCGCATCGCGAACCGCCTCCACGGCGGGCGTCCTCACCGCGGCGCGCGCCGGGCCCACGGCCCCCAGGACCGCGACGGCGACCACGACCACCACGGTGAGCAGGAGCGTCGTCGGGGTCTGGGCGACCTCGATGCGCCCCATGCGCGCGGCCGCCAGACGGGTGAGCACCGAGGCGAAGGGCTGGGCCGCCACCTGCCCCAGCAGGATCCCGGGCACACAGGCCACCAGTCCCAGCACCGCCACGGTGGCGAGGACGGCGGCGAGCACCTGGCGAGGCAGGGCGCCGGCCAGCCGCCACAGGGCCCAGCTCGTGCGCAGTGCCTGCACGCAGGACTGCCCGACGACGGCCACCACCGGAACCGTCACCATCGCCGTGTAGAAGGCGACCGAGACGCCCGGAACCGTGAGCTCGGCCGGGTCCACGCCCGCCGCCCGCGCCGCGGCGACGACGTCGGGCCGGGTGACGGTCATGCGGTGCACCAGGCAGACATTGATGAGCCCGGCGGCGAGGGCCAGCACCGCCACCGTCCCCGACCAGGCCCGCCACTGTGTAGCCAGGGCGCGCAGCGTGTAGCGGGTCATGCCGCATCTCCCGTCTGATTGACGGCGGCCAGCAGCTCGTCGGGAGTGGCACCGCGGCGGCGGTCGACGATACGGCCATCGCGCATGATGAGCACGGTCTCCGCCAGGGCAGCGGCCCCCAGGTCGTGCGTCACGAGGATGACGGCGGCCCCGTCGTCGGCCAGGCGTCGCAGCTCGGCGAGCACGAAGGCGGCCGAGCGGGTGTCGAGGGCCCCGGTGGGCTCGTCGGCGAAGACGACCGGTGGACGGCGGTAGAGGACCCGCCCTAGGGCGACGCGCTGCTGCTCACCGCCCGAGAGCGTGGTCGCGACCGCGTCAGCGCGCGACTCCAGTCCCAGCCCGGCCAGGACCTCCCGCACCCGCGCCGAGTCGGGGCGCCGGCCGGCCAGGGTGTCGGAGATCGTGATGTTCTCCCGCACCGTCAGGTAGGGCACGAGGTTGTAGGCCTGAAAGACGAAGCCCACCCGGTCGCGGTAGAGCTCGGCCCCCCGCGCCGCCGGGAGCCCGCCGAGGTCGCGCCCCATGAGCGAGACGCGCCCCGACGTCGCCGGCTCCAGCCCGGCCAGGCACAGCAGCGCCGTGGACTTGCCCGAGCCACTGGGTCCGACCAGCGCCGTCATCCGCCCCGGCATCATGGCGCAGGAGATGCCGTGCAGGATCTCGATCGGTTCCCCGCCGGGGGTCGGGAAGGACTTGCGCAGATCGCACGCCTCGACAGCGACCGGGCCACCTTCTCCCCCGACGCAGGCAACGTCTCCCTCCCCATCCGTGCCGCCCGGGCGCCCGAGGCCCCCGGTCGTGCGTCCCCGAACTGGTTGAGCCGACCGGTCCGACTGTGTCCGTTCACGTCGAGCTGCCATGGCCCTGCGCCGTCCTCTCCCCTGTGAATCCGCAGGTATCGCTGGACGCCGTCGGACGTCCGCGGATCAACCTAGGCGGCCGCCTCGGCTCCCGGGCCCGCAGACCGAGAACTGTCCACAGATGATGACAACCGGCCCCACGGTCAGCACGGCGGGGGACATTCCGCGCGGCCGGATGCGGTCAGCTCCAGCCGGGGACAGCCCACGCGTTCGGGGACAGGATTCCCGTCCCCGACGGCGTCGAACGTCCCCGCCCGCGACGACATGTCCCCGAACGCGCGAAGTGCACCCACCAACACCGCATGCCCTCGCCTCACCACGCCGCGCGCGCTCAACCGCCACACCCGCCCGAGCCGCACATCCGCCCACCCACGCACCCCACCCCGCCCACACCAGAACGAAGGGCCGGTCGCAGTCGGCCTTTCGACCAACCACAACCGGCCCCGCGCACGGACCCTCAACCGGCCCTCAGCCGCAGCCTTCCGACGTCAGAACGCGGCGACAACCGCCCCGTCGGGCCAGGTCTTGTTGATGTAGTCGCGCAGCTTTTCGTCGTTGAGGAGCTTGGCGAGCTTCTTGAGGTGCTCGTTGTCCTTGTCCTCCTTGCGCACGACGAGCTGGTTGGGGTACTCGGAGTCCTTGCCGCCCTTCTCCAGGACGAGCGCGTCCTTCTTGGGGTTCAGTCCGGCGTCGATGGCGTAGTTGCCGTTGATGACCGCGGCCTCGGCGTCGGGCATCGACTTGTAGACCTGGGCGCCGTCAACCGTGGTGAACTTCAGCTTCTTGGGGTTGGAGGTCACGTCGGTGTCGCTGGGCAGCTCGGCGGACTTGTCCAGCTCGATGAGTCCGGCCTGGGCCAGGAGCTTGAGGCCACGCGCCGTGTTGGCCGGGTCGTTGTTGAGGACGATCGTGCCGCCCTCCTTGATGTCCTTGACGTCCTTGTAGCCCTTGGAGGTGTAGATACCCATGGGCTCGATGTGGACGTCGGCGATGGAGACGAAGTCGTAGCCCTTCTCCTTGTTCTGCTGAGCCAGGAAGTTGGGGGTCTGGTAGAAGTTGGCGGCCAGCGAGCCGTCCTCCAGCGAGGAGTTGGGCGTCTGGTAGTCGTTGATCTCCTTGATGTCCAGCTTGATGCCGGAGCCCTTGGTGAGGTTGTCCTGGACCCACTTGAGGATCTCGACGTGGGGCTTGGGGGTGGCGCCGATGGTGATCGTGGCGGTGTCGCCGTCGACCTTGATGCCCTTGACCTCGCCCTTACCGGACTTGGAGCAGGCGGCCAGGGTGAGGGCGGCGGCGGTGGCAAGGCCACCGGCGATGACGGTGCGCCGGGAGATGAAGGAGGACATGGTGGTTCCTTTCGCGGGGCCGGGCGGCCCCCAGTGACGGGAGAGAGGAAAGTCTTGAACAGTGCTGGGGCCGACGGCGCAGCTGCCCGGTTCTGGGCGGCTGCGCGCCTACCCGGCTGGTGATCGCCTCAGCGGTGGTTCACCAGCCGGCTGAGCATGTCGCCGACCAGCTGGATGATGCCGACGATGCCGACAATGACGACCACGGTGATGACCATGACGTCCACCTGGTTGCGCTGGTAGCCGTACTGGATGGCGAGGTCACCCACGCCGCCGCCGCCCACGGCGCCAGCCATGGCGGAGTAGCCCAGGAGGGTGATGATGGTGACGGTGGCCGACTGGATGAGGATCGGCAGGGCCTCGCGCACGAGGACCCCCCAGGTGATCTGCCGCCCGGAGGCCCCCATCATGAGGGCGGCCTCGACCTTGCCGCGGTCGACGTCGTTGATGGCCGTCTCCACCAGGCGCGCGTAGAAGGGGATCGCGCCGATGGTCAGCGGCACGCAGGCCGCCTGCCACCCCAGGGAGGTGCCCACGAGCAACCGGGTGAGCGGGATGAGGGCCACCATGAGGATGATGAAGGGCATGGAGCGCCCGATGTTGACGATCTGGGAGAGCACCCAGTACAGGGTCGGGTTGCGGAACTGGCCCCGCTTGCCGGTGGAGACCAGGGCCAGCCCCAGCAGGAGCCCGAGGATGACTGTGATGGCCCCGGAGACGAAGGTCATCGCCAGGGTCTCAACGAGGGCGTAGCCGAGCTTGTTCTGGATGGCCGGGTTGTCGAACCAGGTGCGGCTGCTCGGCACGGCAGCGGCCTGGGCCAGCGGAAGGAGGATCGAGTTCATGAGCGGACCTCCGCAGCAATACCGGCCTTGCGCAGGGTGCTCACGGCCTGTTCGGTGTCGGGCGCGGGGACGGTGACGGCCAGGCGCCCGATCTGGGCCTGCCCGATCGTCTCGAAGACGCCGGCGGCGATGTCCCCACCGAGCTCGGCCACCATGGACATGAGGGCGACGGCGGCCGGCTGGCCCGGGTGGGCGGTGATGGAGACGTCGATGACGCTCTCCCCGTGGGCGACGGCGGCCTCGGGCACCTTCGGGAAGGGCACGATCTCGCGTGAGAGCCGGGAGTCGACGTCGAGCACGATGTCCTCCAGGCGGCCGCTCTCCACGATCTTGCCGGCCTCGAGCAGGCTGACGGAGTCGCAGACCTGGCGGACCACGCTCATCTCATGGGTGATGATGATGACGGTCAGGCCCAGGGTGTCGCGGACGTTCTTGATGAGGTCGAGGATGGAGCGGGTGGTCTCCGGGTCCAGGGCCGAGGTGGGCTCGTCGCACAGCAGGACGGCCGGGTCGTCGGCCAGCGCCCGGGCGATGCCGACGCGCTGCTTCTGGCCGCCGGAGAGCTGGGAGGGGTAGGAGCCGCCGCGGTCGGCCAGGCCCACGAGGTCGAGCATGCGCTTGACGACCGGGTGGCGCCTCCCGCCGGGGACGCCCGCGAGCGCCAGCGGGTAGGCGATGTTCTGCGCCGTGGTGCGCTGGTCCAGGAGGTTGGCGTGCTGGAAGACCATGCCGATGCGGCGTCGGGCCTCACGCAGCTGACTGGACGACAGGGCGGTCATGTCCTGGCCGGCGACGCTCACGTGGCCGCTGGTGGGGCGCTCCAGAGAGGTCAGGCAGCGCACGAGCGTGGACTTGCCGGCCCCGGAGGTGCCGACGATGCCGTGGATGGAGCCGGCGGCGACGTCGAGGCTGAGCCCGTCCAGGGCGCGCACCTCCTTGCCGCTGCGCAGGCGGTAGACCTTGTGGACGTCGCGCAGGGAGATCATGGGCTCGCTTGGAGAGCCGGGCACGTCACCGTCTTCGGACCGGCCGGACTCGGCGGTCGACTGTTCACTGGTTGTCACGTATTCCTCCATCGTTCCTGGCGGAAGCACCCGCACCATGAAGGGGGTTGCTGCAATGTCGTCGAGCCAGGTCTCTCGGTTGCTCTGGATGGCCACCAGTAACTTACGCAGCACCGCCTTGGCGACGCAAGCGAGGCCACCTTCAAGGGACTGAGGTCACGCCCACATCGACGGCGTTCCCGAAATGCGAGACAAGCCGGGCCGGGCGGGCCGGGCGGGGCGGTGCGACCCGGGTTGCACGGGGCCCGCCGGCCGGCCGGCTTTCGGCCTGAGCCGTTCGGGCCCCACTGGCCGGCCCGCGCTCGCTCCGCACGTGCGCCCCACCCGGCCATCACCCACCGCTCAGCCCGGACCTCAGTCCACCCGCCACCGGTGCTCCCGCAACATCCTGGCTATTCCCAGGTCACGTGTCGGCGCCGCTACTCGCGCCGCACAGGGCAACGTGTTTGGATCTGCTCATGAGTGCGACCTTGGAGCCGACCGCCCCCGACATCCTGGGAGAGCCGTGGGTGGCCCGCCGTATCCCGGTGACCGAGTCACCCACGAAGGCGCCCGGCGCCGACCACGCCGTGCTCGTCTTCCAGCGTGAGGCGGCCGGCCGGGCCAGCCGACCCCGGCACTCGCGCGCGGTCCTCTACCTGCACGGCCGCAGCGACTACTTCTTCCAGACCCACCTGGCCCAGGCCTACCTCGACGCCGGCTTCGAGTTCTACGCGCTGGATCTGCGGGCCTGCGGGCGGGCCGGTGTCGGACACCCCTCCCCGCATGACGTGCGCGACCTGCGCGTCCATGACGAGGAGATCGCCGAGGCCCTGCGCATCATCCGCTCCGAGCACGGGCACGACGTCGTCGTCCTCAACGGGCACTCGACCGGCGGGCTGCAGGCGGTCATCTGGGCGGCCGACCACCCCGGGACCGTGGACGCGCTCGTCCTCAACTCCCCGTGGCTGGACCTGCGCGGGTCGGCGCTGGTGCGCTCCTACGGCTCGGCCTTCGTGGACCTCCTCTCGCGCCGGGACCCCGAGCGCGTCATCGGCGAGCCGGGCAGCGGCGATGAGGACAACTACGTGGCGGCCCTGCACCGGCGCTGGCGCGGTGAGTGGGACTGGGACCTGGCGCTCAAGCCGGCGCCGTCCTTCCCGGTGCGGGCCGGGTTCCTGGCGGGGATCCGGCGCCTGCAGCGCGAGGTCCACCACGGGCTGGGGATCCGGGTGCCGATCCTCGTGTGCTGCTCAACGGCCAGTGGCGGCGTCAAGGCGAGCCTGGAGGAGGCGCAGCGCTCCGACGTCGTCCTCGACGTGGAGCAGATCATCGACCGCTCCCAGTACCTGGGCGACGACGTGACCGTCCGCCAGATCCCCGAGGGCGTCCACGACCTGGCCCTGTCCGGGCCGCTGGCGCGCGCCGAGTACCTTCAGGCCGTCATGCGCTGGCTGGACAACCGCCTGCACTGAGCGCCTGCACTGAGTCGCTGAGCCTCAGTCGCGGGGCACGGCGAGCTGCTCGGCGAGCTCGTCACTGACCCGTTCGACGACCTCCAGGGTGTCGAGGAAGTCGGCCATGGTGCCGTACCAGGGATCGGGCACGTTGAGGACGCTGCGGGAGGACCCGCCCGCGGTGACCGCCTCGGCCTGCTGGGTGGAGGCCGGGTCGAGCTCGCGGTACATGCGGATGCGGCCGGGCTCGGCCCCCAGGCCCCCGGCGCGGCGCTGGAGGACGTTCCAGTGGGAGTCGGTCATGGCCAGCAGGAGGTCGGCCTCGGTGATCTCGGCGTCGGTGACGCGGTGGGCGGTGTGGGAGGCGATGGCGATGGCCGTGGCGCGCGAGACGTCGTCGGCGCCGACGCCGTAGCCGGCCTCGGTCAGGACGCGGCGGGCCCGGGAGTCGATGGGGTTGCCGCGTTCCTCGTCGGAGACGCCGGCGGAGGTGACGGTCACGCCGTCCGGCCCGGAGTCGGGGATGCCGGCGGCGGCGAGGCGGTCGCGCAGGACGACCTCGGCCATGGCGGAGCGGCAGATGTTGCCGGTGCACACCATGACGACCCGGTAGGGGCCGGCGCCGCGGCGGCCGGGCAGCGCGGCGGGCGCAGTGGAGGAGGCGGAAGAGGCGGAGGCAGCGGCGGTCGTCTCGGTGCTGGCGTCGGAGGAGCTCACGTCCCGAGCCTTACGCACGCCGAGCTCACCTGTCCACTGACCTGTCCACTGACGCAGCCTCCCGGCCGAGGACATGCGCTCGCCGACGGGGACATCCTGCGCGTGCGGGGACTTTTGCTCGCGGCCGGGGACAACCTGCGCGTGCGGGGACCGGATTCCTGTCCCCGACGGCGTCGAATGCCCCCGCCCGGGACGACACGCACCCGGCCGCGCAGAATGTCCCCACCGGGGCCGCCGCGACGCCGGCACAAGGTGAAGCGTCCGCGCGGTCGTAGGGTAGGTCGCGCAGTCGTGCCCTCAACCCTCGACAGCGCGGCATAAGGCTCGACCGCGACAGCGAGGCCTGCATGCCGGTGTTGTACAGGCGGGCTGCACGGCCGGGCGGCTGCTCGGGCCCCGGCTAGAGCGCGCGGCCGTCGAGGACGTCGGCGACCCAGGAGCGGGCCACGACGAAGTCCTTGTCGCTGGTGCCGGCCAGGACCGCCGTCGGGCGGGCGTCCAGCCGCGGGTAGGAGCCCAGGAACCGCACCACCGGGCAGGTGCGGTGCAGCCCGATGAGGGCGGCCTGGACCCGCTCCTCGCGCACGTGCCCCTCGACGTCGATGGAGAAGCGGTAGCGCCCCAGGGAGTCGCCCACGGGCCGGGACTCGATGCGCGAGAGGTTGACGCCGCGGGCGCTGAACTGCTCGAGCATGTCCAGCAGGGCGCCGGAGCGGTCGTGCGGGAGGTGGACGAGCAAGGTGGTCTTGTCGGCGCCGGTGGGCTCGCCCACGCGGCCGGGCCGGGTCACCTTGACGAAGCGGGTGACGGCGTCGGGGTTGTCCGCCACGCCCCCGGCGATGACCTCCAACCCGTACTGCTTGGCGGCCAGCGGGTTGCACAGGACGGCCTGGAAGCCGGTGTCCCCCTCGGTGGTGGCCAGCGCGCGGGCGGGCGCCGAGGTGGAAGTCCCGGCGACGTACACGGCCTCGGGGAGGTTCCGGTGGACCCAGCCGCGGCACTGGGCCCAGGCGTGCGGGTGGGTGGAGATGGCGCGCACGTCCTCCAGGCGGGTGCCGGGGCGGCCGGCCAGGACGAAGGTGATCGGCACGGCCATCTCGGCGGCGATGACCAGGGGCGTGGAGGCCACGAGGTTGTCCAGCGTGGCGTTGACCCCACCCTCGACGGAGTTCTCAATGGGCACGACGGCGGCCTCCACCGTGCGCTCGCGCAGGTGGTCCAGGGCGGTGGGCACGTCCGGGCAGGGGTCGAGCTCGACATCGACGGGGGCGACCTGGCGCAGCGCCATCTCGGTGAAGGTGCCGGCCGGCCCCAGGAAGGACCAGAGCGGAGCGGGAGCAGTCATGGGCACAGGGTAGCCAGTCCGGGCGGTCGGGCCGGTGGCGGCTTGCTCCGTGGAACACAGGGGCTCTCACTGGCGGGGCCGGTCCCGCCGCTTGGCCTGGTCAGGAGGGAACAGCCCAGGTCCGGCCAGAGCCGGACTCCCCCACCGGGATGCTGTCTCCTGACACCCTCCCGTGACGGCTGCGGTCCTGGCAGGCTGGGGCCATGAGTGTTTTCCGCAAGCACGACGACGGCCCGGTCTCCACCGCCCTGGAGGCGCAGGGCCTGGCCTGGCTCGCCGAGGCGATGGTCGACGGCGGGGCGCACGTGGTGCCGGTGACCAGCGGCCCGGGCTGGCTGGAGGAACCGCGACTGACGACGACCGCCGTGACGCCGGCCGGGGCGGAGGCCTTCGGCCGAGCACTGGCCGTCACCCACGCCGCGGGCGCCCCGGCCTTCGGGGCGGCGCCTCCCGGGTGGGACGGCCGGGCGCAGATGGGCCGCTCGGACATCCGGCTGCGGCCGCACGCCGTCGAGGAGGGCGAGCCGCGCCGCTGGGGCGAGTTCTACGCCGAGGACCGGATCCTGCCCTACCTGCAGCCCAGTCGGGACAACGGCTCGATCAGCGTGGGCGGGGCCCGTATCGTCGAGCGGCTGTGCGAGCGTCTGCGCGACGGCGACTTCGACACCGACCAGCCGGCCCTCGTGCGCGCCGGCGCCCGCGAGCGCGGCGCCCGGGTCGCGGTGGCCCGCACGCACGGGGATCTGTGGTGCGGCAATGTCCTGTGGACCCCGGCCGATGAGGCCGCCCAGTGGGCGCCGCCGCGGGCCGGCCTCGGGCCGCAGGAGCTCGACCCCAGGCAGGCACCCAGCGGAGCGGTTGACGTTGCGGCCGGCGGGCCGACGGCGGTCGGCGTGCTCATTGACCCGATGGCGCAGGGCGCGCACGCCGAGACCGACCTGGCGGCCCTGGGCGTGTTCGGGCAGCGCTACCTGGATCGCATCTACGCGGCCTACCACGAGGTCTCGCCGCTGGCGGAGGGCTGGCGTGAGCGGGTGGGCCTGCACTCCTGGCACATCCTCATGATTCACGCCTTCCTCTTCGGCGGGGGTTATGGCGGGGAGGCGGTCGCCGTGGCCCGCCAGTACCTGTGAGCGGCCAGGGCCCGTAGGCTGGTCG
Source organism: Actinomyces sp. HMSC08A09 (assembly GCF_001807465.1). Taxonomy (NCBI): domain Bacteria; kingdom Bacillati; phylum Actinomycetota; class Actinomycetes; order Actinomycetales; family Actinomycetaceae; genus Actinomyces; species Actinomyces sp. HMSC08A09. The sequence continues at coordinate 39,272 of NZ_KV789091.1, forward strand.
GGTGAGACCTCGACGACGTCAACAGCGCCTGGTGCGCGGGGTCGTGTACGTCCTCGTGCTGCTGGTGGTCATCGGCATGATCCTGGCGGTGGTGGGGCCGGCCCTCGCCACCGCGGCTCCGGCGGCGCCGGAATCCGAGGCAGCGCCGGCGTCCCAGGCGGCCTCCCAGGCGGCGTCGGCGCCGGCCTCCGATGCCGCCTTAGCCTCGCACTCGTCGTCGCGGCCGGCGCCGGTGGTCGTCCTGGCGACGAACAATCTCACCTGGGCTGACCTGCAAGCACAGGCCTCCCGCGAAGGCGCCGGTGAGAGCTCCGGCTCGTCCGGCGTCGGCTCGGCGGCCGACCGCCTGCTGGCCTTCGCCCGGCGGCGCGAGCCGATGAACCTGTCCGTGCGCACCCCGGCGGACCGCACCTGCCCGGCCGACGCCTGGCTCACCCTGGGCCGGGGAAAGCGCGCGAGCGCCATCGAACCGTCCGCTTCCTGCGCCGGCCCCACCACCGCGATCCCCCGCAGTACCCCCCTGGTCGGGGCGCTCGAGCAGGACGTCTCGATCCAGGCCGTCGGCCCGGGCACGCAGCTGGCCACAGGCGCACCGGGGGGCTCAGCGACCAGGCCCGCCCCCGTGGCGCCGTCGGTGGCCGAGGCCCTGGCCGCCGACGCGGACCTCACCATCGTCGACACCGCGAGCGCCGCTTCCACCGACGCCGAGCGGATCGCCGCCCTCGACGAGGCCCTGCGCACGGTCCAGGAGCAGTCGCGCCCCGGTACTCGCATCATCGTCGCCTCCCTGGCCGACGACGAGGCCCCCGGCCCCCAGATGGCGGTCCTGCCCGCGGGCACGAGGAGCGCACGCGGCACCTCCGGGGGTCTTGTCATCAGCGACTCCACGCACCAGGCGGGCCTGGTCCAGCTGACTGACCTCACCCCGACTCTCGTCTCCGCCCTGGCCGGCCGCCGCGACCCGGCCTTCGACGGCCACGCGCTCACGCTGCCCGAGACCGGCCGCGCGGGCGTGGCAGCAGCCGGCG
>NZ_KV789092.1:0-7503 GCF_001807465.1 Actinomyces sp. HMSC08A09
CGCGGTGGCGGTAGGCGTCGGGGCCGGCGCCCGGGCCGCACCGAGGGCAGGCGCCGCAACGCCTGGAAGGGCTACTCCCCCGAGCAGCTCGCCGCCCGCGCCGCCGCCGTCCCGGCGATCGTCTACCCCGAGGAGCTGCCGGTCTCCGCCCGCCGTGAGGAGATCGCCGCCGCCATCGCCGAGCACCAGGTCGTCATCGTCGCCGGTGAGACCGGCAGCGGTAAGACCACCCAGCTGCCCAAGATCTGCCTGGAGCTGGGCCGGGGCGTGACCGGGATGATCGGCCACACCCAGCCGCGGCGCATTGCCGCGCGCAGCGTGGCCGAGCGCATCGCCTCCGAGCTGGGCACCCCGATCGGGCGTGACGGCGTCGTCGGCTACCAGGTGCGTTTCACCGAGGAGGTCGGCGAGAACACCCTGGTCAAGCTCATGACTGACGGCATCCTGCTGGCGGAGATCCAGTCCGACCCCCAGCTGCGCCGCTACGACACGATCATCGTGGACGAGGCCCACGAACGCAGCCTCAACATCGACTTCATCCTGGGCTACCTGGCGCGTCTGCTGCCTCAGCGCCCCGACCTCAAGGTCATCATCACCTCGGCCACCATCGACTCAGAGCGCTTCGCCGAGCACTTCGGCCGCGAGCAGATCGGCGACCGCGGGCAGCCCTTCACCGTTCCCGCCCCGGTCATCGAGGTCTCCGGGCGCACCTACCCCGTTGAGGTGCGCTACCGCCCACTGGCTCCCGACGACGCCCCGCCCGCCTCCGACGACGCCGGCGGTGAGCCGGCCAGCGGCGCGGACGCCGCCCCTCGGCCCGGCCCGGCGGGACCCGGCGAGCTGAGCGAGGCCGAGCTGGAGGCTCTGACCTCCCCCGACCCGGCGGTGCGCGCCGCCGCCCGGGCCCGCCGCGAGGCCATCCGCTCCGGCGCCAGCCCCACCGCGCTCACACCCCGCAACCAGGGGGCTCGCGGCAAGGGCCGGGGCCGGGCCGGCTCAACGACCGCCGAGTCCGGGGAGCCCAAGGATCAGGTGACCGGGATCCTCGACGCCGTCGACGAGCTCCTGGGGGAGCCCAGCGGCGACATCCTCATCTTCCTGGCCGGCGAGCGCGATATCCGCGACACCGAGGCGGCCCTCATCGACCACCTGGGGGCGCGCTACACGCCCGACGGCCGCTCGCGCACACCGGGGGCCATCGAGGTCATCCCCCTGTACTCGCGCCTGAGCGCCGCCGAGCAGCACCGGGTCTTCGAGGCCCACCAGGTGCGCCGCATCGTCCTGGCCACGAACGTGGCCGAGACCTCCCTGACGGTTCCCGGAATCCGTTACGTCATCGACCCGGGTCTGGCGCGCATCTCCCGCTACTCCAACCGCACCAAGGTCCAGCGCCTGCCGATCGAGCCGGTCAGCCGGGCCAGCGCCAACCAGCGGGCGGGCCGTTGCGGGCGCGTGGCCGACGGCATCGCCATCCGCCTGTACTCGCAAGCCGACTTCGAGGCGCGCCCGGAGTACACCGAGCCGGAGATCCTGCGCACCTCACTGGCCAGCGTCATCCTGCAGATGGCGGCCCTGGGGCTGGGGGCGGTAGAGGACTTCCCCTTCCTGGACGCCCCGGACTCCCGCCAGGTCCGCTCCGGCCTGCAGCTGCTCACGGAGATCGGCGCCATCGAGCCGGCCGCGGCCGCCTCCACCCGCTCCGACGACGCCCCCGAACGGGGACGGCGCGGGCCGCGCCTGACGGAGATCGGGCGGCGCCTGGCGCGCCTGCCCATCGACCCGCGCCTGGGGCGCATGCTCCTGGAGGCCGGTGAGCTGGGCTGCGTCGGGGAGGTCATGGTCATCGTGGCGGCCCTGTCCATCCAGGACGTGCGCGAGCGCCCGGCGGACAAGCAGGAGGCCTCCGACGCCCTGCACCGGCGCTTCGCGGACCCGACGAGTGACTTCTTGACCTACCTGAACCTGTGGCGCTACCTGCGCACGCAGAGCCGCGAGCTGTCCGGCTCGGCCTTCCGGCGCATGTGCCGGGCGGAGTTCCTGCACTACCTGCGGGTGCGCGAGTGGCAGGACGTCCACGCCCAGCTGCGTCAGCTGGCCCGACCGCTGGGCCTGGACGCGGCCCCGGTGGAGCTGCCGACGACCCGTTCGATCCGGGCGGCCACCGACGCCCTGGAGCCGGGCAGCCACGCCGCCCAGATCGCCAACGGGGGCGTGGCGGCCGCCGTCGTGGCCCTGGGGCGCAGCGCGGACACGCCCGACGCCGATGCGATCCACCGCTCGCTGCTGGTGGGACTGCTGTCCAATGTGGGGAACTGGGATGAGCGTCGTCGGGAGTACGCCGGCGCGCGCGGGACCCGCTTCACGATCTGGCCGGGCTCGGGCCTGCGCCGCAAGACCTACGACTGGGTGATGACCGCCGAGCTGGTGGAGACCTCCCGGCTCTTCGCCCGCACGGTGGCCAAGGTGGACTCCCGGTGGATCGAGCAAGTGGCGGACCGGGCCGGCCTGACCCGCCACGTCTTCGGTGAGCCCTACTGGTCGACCCGCCAGGGGGCGGCCATGGTCCACGAGAAGGTGCTGCTCTACGGGATGACGCTGGTGGCGGACCGGCCGGCGACGCTGGCGAGCGTGGGGACGGACTCGGCCCGCCAGGTCGCCCGGGAGATGTTCATCCGCTCGGGCCTGGTCGAGGGCGGCTGGCACGCCCGCCACGGCTTCGTGGAGCGCAACCGGGAGCTCATCGAGGAGCTCCAGGACGTGGAGCGGCGTCGACGCGAGCACGGGCTGCTGGCCGACGACGCCGCCCTGTTCGACTTCTACGACGACCGGATCCCCGAGGAGGTGACCTCCGCGGCGGCCTTCGACACCTGGTGGAAGGAGCAGCGGCGCACCACCCCGGACCTGCTGGACTTCACCCGCGAGCTGCTGCTGCCCGGCGGGGGCGACGCGAGCGGCTTCCCGGACACATGGGTGCAGGGGGACCTGACCCTGGGCCTGGACTACGTGTTCGAGCCGGGCCACCCCGAGGACGGGGTCAGTGTCCAGGTGCCGGTGGAGGTGCTGGGGCGCCTGGCCCCGGAGGGCTTCGACTGGCTGGTGCCGGGGATGCGGGCCGAGCTGTGCGTGGCCACGATCCGGGCGCTGCCCAAGCGGGTGCGCCGCCAGCTAGTGCCGGCCCCGGACGTGGGAGCCCAAGTGTGGGTCCAGATCGCCCAGGAGTTCCCGACGCCGCCGGGTGCGAGCTGCCCCGAAGTGCCCTTCGAGGAGGCCTTCAGCCGGGTGGTGTTCCGACTCAAGGGCGTGGAGATCACGGAGGAGGACTGGGCCGAGGCGGCCGAGCGGCTGCCGGACCACCTGGCGATGGGCTTCGCGGCCCTGGATGCGCGGGGCCGGGTCATTGGTCGTGGCCGGGACCTGGTTGCGCTCCAGCAGCGGCTGTCGGGCAAGACGGAGGCCGCTGTGCGCTCGGTGGTGCGCGGCGCGCTGGCCCAGGCGATGGCCGAGGCCCAGGAGCGCCAGGGCACGCAGGGCGGGAAGCACGGCCGCAAGGGCCGCAAGAGGAAGGGCGGGAGTCTGGCCGCCGCTCAGCCTCCGGGCGGCGCCGCTGGGACCCCAGGAGGTGCGGGAGGCTCAGGGGCCGGTGCTGGAGCCGGGGCCGGCCTGGAGGAGCGCCGGGGCCTGACCGACTGGCCCCGGGGCGTACCGGGCCTGGGCGACCCGGATGCCTCGACGATCCCGGCCTCGGTGGAGTCGGCGGGACGGGCCGGCCTGGTGGTGCGCGGCTACCCCGCCCTGGTGGCGAACGGGGCCAGGAGCGCGGACCTGAGGATCCTGCCCGACGCCGCCGCCCAGCTGGGCGCTCATGGCGCCGGGGTGACGGCATTGGCCCTGGCGCGCACGGCCTTGCCGACGGCCCGGGTGACGAGCCGGTGGAGTGCCCAGGAGTCGCTCATCCTGGCGGCCAGTCCCTACCGGACCACGGAGGCTCTCGTGGAGGACGTGCAGGCGGCTGCCGCGCGGGTCGTGGCCGGGCGCTGGGCGGCGTTGGCCTCCGGCTGCGCGCTGGCGGAGGTGCGCAGGCGGGAGGTCTTCAAGGCGCTGGTCGGTGTCATGCGCAGTGAGCTCGAGGACGAAGTCTACCGGGTGGCCCGGTATGCGGCCGCGGCGCTCAAGGCGGCCCGGGAGGTGGAGCGCGTGGTGGGTAAGCACACCTCCCTGACGCTGCTGAACACGCTGCAGGAGGTACGCGAGCACGCGGCCTCCCTGGTTCCGGAGGGTTTCATCACCGCCACCCCTCCAGAGCACCTGGCGCATCTGGAGCGCTACCTGCGGGCCCTGGTGATGCGGGTGGAGAAGGCGGCCTCATCACCGTCGGCCGCCTCGCAGGACGCGGCCCTGGCCTTCCAGGTCTCCCAGGCCCGGGAGGTGGTGGACAAGGCCCGCGCCAAGGCGGCCTCGCTGCCGGCCGACCCGCAGCGTGAGGCCCTCCTGGAGGAGGCCCGCTGGATGGTGGAGGAGCTGCGGGTGAGCCTGTTCGCCCAGACGCTGGGCACGAGCCGCAAGGTGAGCCTCCAGCGCATCACCAAGCTCCTCAGCGCCATCTGATCCCGCTTCCGGCGCCTGACTTATTGGCTGCCATGTCCAGTAAGCACCGCGGCTCTTGGGTGGATTTCGTCGTCCATATGTCCCCCGCGCCGCCGATTGTTGGTTATCGTGTGTCCGGTCGGTTCGCTGCGGCGGCCGCGACTTGATAGCCATGAGGTGGTTTTCGCCGTGACGAGGAAGGACGGGGACAGGTGGCTGATCTGCAGACCTGTGAGGAGACGACGTCAAAGATCCGCTCGGAGGTGGAGAACTGCATCAGTGAGGTGAACGCGTCGGGAGGCGACAGTGACGTGCGCTCCTCGGCGAACGGCCTGACGGGTGCCGGACTGTCCGACGACGCGTCAAAGGCGGCGGATGCAGTGTCCAAGGCCCGCACCACCTTCGCCAACAGGCTGACGAATCACCACAACGGGATCTACAACGCCACCAACCAGCTCAAGGCGGCCGACGGCGCAGTAGCAGCCTGCACCCCCAAGAGCGGCCACAGCTGACCCATATCAGACACCGTTAACTCATTCGACATACTTTCCCAACGATTCAAGTAGTTTACCCTTTCGGAGGACCCTGTGGTTACGTTCAATGACCTCCTATCCTGGAGCGGCACCGACCTCTTCGAGGCGGGCGACGCCTTGGTGGCCGCCTCACATAAGTACGAACAGGTCAACGCCGGCCTTAAACAAGACGGACTAGGCGACGGACTGTCTGGAAAGACCTTCGAGGCGGAGGCCAAAGCGCGACGAATCCTCGCCGACGACGCCGAGGATCTCTGGACCGGCCTGGAGAAGGCTGGCAACGACCTCAAGGACGCCTCCGCAACCGTAAACACGATCAAGAATAGTGCATCAAGTACCCAATCAAGCATATCCGCGGCAGGGTTAAAAATCAAAGACGACAATACCGTTGCAGTCAAGGACCAGCAAAGTGGCGCCAGCGCCAGCACATCCATTGCTTCATACCAAAATGAAGTAGACCGTTTAGTAGAGCAAGCAGGAGACACCGTCACCTTCATTTCATCTGTCTACGCTGAAATCGCCAAACTGGACGATACGGCAAACGGCCCGAGCCCCGAGGTGGTCAACCACGGCGAGAGACCCCCGAACCCAAACTGGACGCCCAGTCAGGTCAATGACTGGTGGACTTCGCTGACCGACGCACAACGGCAGAATATCATCAACAAGCACCCGGCCTGGATCGGCAATCGCGCCGGAATTCCATCGACTGTTCGCGACAAGGCGAACCGAAAATGGCTCGAAATCATGGTGAAGGATATTGACCGTGAAGTCGAGAATTTTGACCCATCGAAAAAGACTAAGAAATTCACACAGAAAGGCGAAGGAGAATATAGGGTAAATACGGAAGAGTATAATCAACTCCTCGCACGACAGAAGGAGCTGCATGCACTATCAGACATGCTTAAAAACGACGCCGGCTCCCACAGTCTTTTAGTTCTCGATAACACAGGAAAGCATCTTCGTGCCGCCGTTGGAACAGGGGACATTGATGGCGCCGACAACGTTATCGTCAACACTCCAGGAATGGACACAGGAGTCACTGAAGAAATCGCCGATACCTACGACGAAGATAAGAAACAAGCTAGAAAGCCTAGCGAAATCAAACCAGGCAGTGCAGTCAATAATACAGACAGTATCGTCAACGAAGCAGCGAAGACCGGAGAGAGCGTAGCCGGAGTTACTTGGCTAGGATATGACGCACCAACCCAAGCAGAGACAGCAGAGGGCACCAACTCCGTAGTTAGCGACAAGGCAGCTAAGGATGCCGCAAAGGATCTCGCTAGCTTCTATGATGGCATTCAGGAAACCCACCATGGAGACCCCCCCCTTGTAGCCGCAGGCCACTCCTATGGATCCCTAGCGACCGGATACGCCCTCAGGCAATCGACCGCACCAGACGATTTTTCCATCATGGGTTCACCAGGCCCCAGCTCAGTAGATGCTTCAGATTTCCACACGCTTCCTGACCACACATTCGCAGCAGCAAACAATTGGGATCCAGTTGCAGCGTCTGGATACTACGGAGGAAACCCCACCACCAACCCCAACTCTGATTTTACAGCACTAGACACAGACGCCAACGGCCCTTACAAATACACGTCAGGACACTCAAACTACACAGATAAAGACAGCACTTCCCTGCACAACCAAGGACAAATCTTGAAAGGCGAAAAACCCGACTATGTCGACCGGCCGTCAATTAAACAGGGATAGCAATTCATGTGCAGGGCATCAGATTGATTCGCTTCCCCCGCGAAACGGACGGAAAAGTAGAGCAGTCGATTAGCCCACCACAACGGATCGGGAAAAATTACGTCCATTCAGCCAGTAAGGGAGCAGCCGATGCCTGACGAGCAGACCACACCTGAACGAGGAGGAACCAAGTCGGAAGAAGCCCCGACTGCCGACTCGAGCAACGAAGCCTCTGCCAGCCGGAGGAAACCGTCGTCGGGCAGGTCGTTAGGGTGGTGGGCTGTCTGTTTCGTGCTGGTCGTACTTGTGTTGATCATCGGTGGTTACGGTTACTTACTCTACGTCAACCTGAACCCCGACAGCGGCCCGGACGGCTTCCAAGTCCGGCGCGTTGCCAGCACAGCCTCCAACTACCTCTCAAGCGACCCCTCGGTCACCTCAGCAGAGGCAACAGGAGCAGAAGCCAACATCAACGGAAGCTCCGTGACAGTCGACGCCCACCTCAAGGACGGCACCAGCGTTGAGGCGGCCGCCAACCTACTGGCCTCAACCCGGCAGAAAACACTCCAGCAGGAACCCGACTACTCAGGCGACTTCATCATCTCGGTGTCCTGGACCGTCAACGGAAGCACCATCGACGTCGACGTGCAGTGTCAACGAGACTCCGAGGCAATCCGGACCGACGTGAAACGAG
>NZ_KV789092.1:7523-8012 GCF_001807465.1 Actinomyces sp. HMSC08A09
CGAGCACTCACCCCCGTCGGAGAAGCGAAGACCTTCACCGGCAGCATCGACGCCTACACGAAGCTGACGATCGACTACGGACAGGTCACCGCACTCCCCACCAGCCTGACGCAACCCAGCGTCCCGAACTCCTCCAAGACCTTCACCATGAACGGCTGGAAGGTCACCTCCACCCCCAAAACCGACGGACAGTTCAGCAACCCACCCTTTGACCAAATCATCACCGCCGCCGGGCAGGCCAGCCCCACCGGCACCATCGACCTCGACGGCACCACCCTGTCCGTCACCGGCCTGGTCACCGACGAGAACAAAGGTCTCCCCCCCGAGGCAGCAGCCCCCGTCGTCCACGCCGTCGCCGACTGCCAAGCCGCAGGACTGACCACACTCAAGCTCAACGGCAAACTTCAAAAAGGACTCTCCAGCGACGACCTCTGGATAACCTTCGTGTGCAACAACGGAACCTGGGCCTCAAAGTATGACTCCCCCAGC
>NZ_KV789092.1:8032-8721 GCF_001807465.1 Actinomyces sp. HMSC08A09
GACGAGCAGACCACACCTGAACGAGGAGGAGCCCAATCGGAAGAAGCCCCGGCCACCGACTCGAGCAACGAAGCCTCTGTCGGCCGGAGGAAACCGTCGTCAGGCAGGTCGGCGGGTTGGTGGGCCATCCGGGTGATGCTGGTCATCCTCGTGTTGATCATTGGTAGTTTCGTCTATCTGATTGACATCACCCTGCACCCCGACAGCGGCCCGGAGGGCTTCAAGGTCCGACGCATCGCCAGTGCAGCAGAGAAGCACCTGTCCAAGGATCCCAACGTCGTCTCGGTCACCGTCATCAACGCCTCGGCCGACATCGGCGGTACCGAGGCCGACCTGGACGTGCGTCTCAAGGACGACACCAGCGCTGATGCGGTGGCGGACCTGCTGGCCTCCACCCATACCGCGGCCTTCGGCAAGAACAGCCCCGACACCAACATCAACCTCTACGTCACCCTATCCTGGACACTGCACGGCACCAGCATCAAGACCACCTACGACTGCGCTGGCCGTCCAGACCTACTACGCACCGCCCGACAGGACCTGACCACCGCAGGTGAAGCCAAAACCATCGACATCACCGGCGGCCGTCTGAATATCGACTACGGGCAGGTCACTGCGATCCCCACTACCTTCCTACAACCGAGCGCTCCTCGCTCTACCAAGACCTTCACCATGAACGGATGGAAGGT
>NZ_KV789092.1:8741-9776 GCF_001807465.1 Actinomyces sp. HMSC08A09
GCCAGCCCCACCGGCACCATCGACCTCGACAATGGCACTCTGTCCGTCACCGGCCTAGTCACCGACGACACCAAGGACCTCACCCCCGAGGCAACAGCCCCCGTCGTCCACACCGTCGCCGACTGCCAATCCGCAGGACTGACCACACTCCAGCTCAACAACTGGGCAACGGACACCAACAGCGTCGCCGACCCCTGGCTGACCTTCACCTGCAACAACGGCACCTGGACACCGCAGCATGACGGCAGCACCGGCCAAGACGAAGCCACCATCCTCAACAAAGTCGCCGAACTCTAACCAACCCACCAACCCCACCTTCACCTCTGCGCCGTCAGGACGAACACCCTCACCACCACCACAACGGATCGGGAAGAATGAGGCTTATTCACAGCATCCGTCAAAGGCACTGTGACCTGCGCAGATGCCGGCGTCGGCTAGCCCTGTGAATAAGCCTCAATACCTCCATTGAGTCAGCAAGGAAGCAGCCGATGCCTGACGAGCAGACCACACCTGAACGCAGAGGAGACGTCGGCGCAGACGAAGCCCTGGCCGTCAACTCGGGCAGCGGAGCCTCTGTCGGCCGGAGGAAACCGTCGTCGGGCAGGTCGGCGGGGTGGTGGGCTGTCCGGGTGATGCTGGTCGTCCTCGTGGTGATCATTGCTGGTTTGGTCTACCTGATCGACATCACTGTGCACCCCGCCAGTGGTCCGGATGGCTTCCAAGTCCGGCGCGTTGCCAGCACAGCCTCCAAGCACCTCTCCAGCAGCCCAGACGTCACCTCCGCCGAGATCGCGCATGCCTCAGCCGACCTCGGAGGCAACGAAGTCCTACTGGACGTGCGCCTCAAGGACAACACCAGCGCGGAGGCGGCCGCCAATCTACTGGCCTCAACCCGGCAGAAGACACTCCAGCAGGAGCCCGACTACTCAGGCGAGTTCATCATCTCCGTATCCTGGAACGTCAAGGGCAGCACCATCGACATCGACGTCTATTCTCAACGAGATCCCGAGGCAATCCGGACCGACGTGAAACGAG
>NZ_KV789092.1:9796-10808 GCF_001807465.1 Actinomyces sp. HMSC08A09
CGAGCACTCACCCCCGTCGGAGAAGCGAAGTCCTTCACCGGCAGTATCAACGCCTACACGGAGCTGACGATCGACTACGGAGAAGTCACCGTACTCCCCACCACCCTGACCCAACCAGGCGTGAAGAACTCCTCCAAGGCCTTCACTATGAACGGATGGAAGGTCACCTCCACCAGCAACACCGACGGTCAGTTCAGCAACCCACCCTTTGACCAGATCATCACCGCCGCCAGGCAGGCCAGCCCCACCGGCACCATCGACCTCGACGGCGACACCCTATCCGTCACCGGTCTGGTCACCGACGAGAAGAAAGGTCTCACCCCCGAGGCAGCAGTACCCGTCGTCCACACCGTCAACGACTGCCAAGCAGCAGGACTGACCACGCTCCAGCTCAACGGCAAGCTGCAGAAAGGCCTCTCAACCGACAACGACTACTGGCTGACCTTCACCTGCAACAACGGCACCTGGACACCCACACACGAAAGCACAAGAGGCCAAGACGAAGCCACCATCCTCAACAAAGTCGCCGAACTCTAACCAACCCACCAACCCCACCTTCACCTCTGCGCCGTCAGGACGAACACCCCCACCATCAAAGCGGATCAGGAAGAATTACGTCCGACAAGTAGGGAGAAGGTACCGATGGCGGATGAGCAGACCATACCAGCGCCAAGAGGAGACGTCGGCGCAGACGAAGCCCCGGCCGTCAACTCGGGCAGCGAAGCCTCTGTCGGCCGAAGGAAACCGTCGTCAGGCAAGTCGGCGGGGTGGTGGGCCATCCGGGTCGTGGTGGTCGTCGTGGTGGTGGCGGTTGTCGGGTTGATGTACCTGGTCAGCATCACCCTCAACCCAGACAGCGGCCCAGAGGGCTTCAAGGTCCGGCGCATCGCCAGCACAGCCACCAAGCACCTCTCCAACAGCCCTGATGTCATCTCCGCTGAGATCACCGTGGCCTCAGCCGACAACGGCGGTCCCAGCGCTTACCTGGACGTGCGTCTCAAGGACGACACCA
>NZ_KV789092.1:10828-11387 GCF_001807465.1 Actinomyces sp. HMSC08A09
CTGGACGTGCGTCTCAAGGACGACACCAGCCCCGATGCTGTGGCCAACCTGCTGGCTTCCACCCGCGATGCCACCTTCGGCAAAGACAACTCCGACACCCACATCAACCTCACCATCACCCTGTCCTGGACACTGCACGGCACCAGCGTCAGCATCCTGGCCAGCGGCTCCCGTCCCCCAGACCGCTCAATCGTCAGACGCGACCTGGCCGCTGCGGGTGAAGCCAAAACCATCGAGAACACCCATATCGACTACGGGCGAGTGACCGCACTCCCCACTACCTTCCTACAACCGAGCCCTCCTCGCTCCTCCAAGACCTTCACCATGAACGGCTGGAAGGTGACCTCCACCAGCAACACCGAGGGACAGTTCCCCACCACTGTCCCCTTCGAGCAGGTCATCACCGCCGCCGGGCAGGCCAGCCCCGCCGGCAGCATCGACCTCGACGGCGACACCCTGTCCGTCACCGGTCTGGTCACCGACGACACCAAGGACCTTGCTCCCGAGGCAGCAGCACCCGTCGTCCATGCCGTCGCCGACTGCCAATCCGCAGGACTGA
>NZ_KV789092.1:11407-12500 GCF_001807465.1 Actinomyces sp. HMSC08A09
TCCGCAGGACTGACCACACTCCAGCTCAACGACGAGGCAAGAAAGGAGCCCTCCAGCGACGACCTCTGGCTGACCTTCACCTGCAACAACGGCACCTGGACACCCCACCACAGCGGCAGCACCGGCCAAGACGAAGCCACCATCCTCAACAAAGTCGCCGAACTCTAGCAGCCCCACCGTTCGTCCTTCGCCTCTGCGCCGTCAGACCAAACGCCCCCCACCATCAAGGCGGATCAGGAAGAATTACGTCCGACAAGCAGGAAGAAGGTACCGATGCCCGACAAGCAGACCGATCGAGACCAGAGGGACTCCTCCACATCCTTGTCTTCGGCGCGGGATCAGCAGGTGGCAGGAGGCGACGAGGCCGCCACCCGCACCGACTCTCGGTTGATCACCAGCGGCAAACGCCACAGCCCCTCAGAGCATCAACAGTCTGCTCCATCGCACAGTCGGGGTATCTTCAAGCCCAGCCGCATAGCCCTGGTTGTCATCCTGTCTGCGTTGCTGGGGGTCGTCGGGTACTTCGCATATAATCTCATGCTTATGTTCAATCCCGGCCTGGAACCGCACTCATTCGAAGAAAGGAGCGCAGCAAGAGCAGCCGCCAAACACCTGCGCCACGATTCACGCGTCTCCTCCGTGCAGGTTTTTGAGGAAGAATCGTATAACTCGGGCGACGCTCCCACTGTGAGCGTACACCTCAAGGACGGGACCAGCACTGACACCGCGACAGCACTTCTGTCCTCAACCCGCGACAAGGCCTTAGGCGACGATGACGGAAGCACCCAGATCGCCATCACACTGAAGTGGAGCGTTGAAGGCACCGACATCAACGCCTTCTTCCTCATCAGCGCCAGCTCTCACGACATCGCTACCAACGTCCAGCACGATCTATCACTAGTCGGGGAGGTCAAAAGCATTCAACGACCCGGCGAAACATTACCTCTCCAGATTGACTACGGAGACGTCACCACGCCCCCATCCTCACTGACCACTCCGTCCGGCTCATTGACCATCAAGACCTTCACCATGAACGGATGGAAGGTCACCTCCACCAGCAACACCGACGGTCAGTTCAGCAACCCACCCTTTG
>NZ_KV789093.1:0-76871 GCF_001807465.1 Actinomyces sp. HMSC08A09
GACCGTCCCCTCGGTGACGGACTCACCCAGAGCCGGCATCTTCACCTCAGTGCCCTCGGCCGAGCCGCCGGCCTGCGGGGCGGCGGGTGCCGGCGCCTCAGCGGCCGGGGCCGGAGCCGGAGCTGGGGGCTCGGGTGCGGCTTGCGGTGCGGGGGCGGCCGGTGCCGGGGCGGAGCCCGCCTCGGAGGGGTCGCCGATGATGGCCAGGACGGTGCCGACCTCGACGGTCTCGTCCTCGGGGACGCGGATCTCCAACAGGACGCCGGATGCGGGGGAGGGGACCTCGGTGTCGACCTTGTCGGTGGCGACCTCCAGCAGGGGCTCGTCGGCCTCGACGGTGTCTCCCACGGCCTTGAGCCAGGAGGAGACCGTCCCCTCGGTGACGGACTCACCCAGGGCGGGCATCTTCACGGACTCTGACATTACTGTCTTCCTTACTCTCGTCTAGCTGGATCAGCCGTGGTTGTGCAGCGGCTTGCCGGCGAGGGCCATCGCGGCCTCGCCGAGGGTCTCGTTCTGGGTGGGGTGGGCGTGGACCAGGGCGGCGACGTCGTCGGCGTCGGCCTCCCAGGACACCATGAGCTGTCCCTCACCCACCTGCTCGCCCATGCGGGCTCCGATGGCGTGGAAGCCCAGGATCGGGCCGTCCTTGAGGGAGACGAGCTTGACGAAGCCCTGCGTCCCCAGGATCTGGCTCTTAGCGTTGCCGGCCACGTTGAACTCGGCGGAGGTGATGTTCTCCTTGCCGTGGATCTCGGCGGCCTTGGCCTCCGACAGCCCCACCGAGGCGATCTCGGGCTCGCAGAAGGTCACCTTGGGGACCAGGACGTCATCGACCGGAGTCGGGTCCAGGCCCGCGATCTTCTCCGCCACGACGATGCCCTGGGCAAAGCCGCGGTGGGCGAGCTGGACACCGGGGACGATGTCACCCACGGCCCACACGCCCGGGACGTTGGTGCGGCCGTACTCGTCGGCCAGGACGAAGCCGCGGTCCATGGCGACCCCGACCTCCTCATAGCCGAGGTTGGCGGTCGCCGGTCCACGGCCCACGGCGATGAGGAGGACCTCGGCCTCATGGGTCTTGCCGTCCTGGGTGCGCACGGTCACCCCGCCGTCGTGGCGCTCGACCGACTCGAACATCGTGTTGGTGCGGAAGGTGATCTTGCGCTTGCGGAAGGCGCGCTCGAGCTGCTTGGAGATCGCCTCGTCCTCGTTGGGCACCAGGTGGGGCAGCCCCTCGATGATAGTGACCTGGCTGCCCATGGAGGCCCAGGCCGAGGCGAACTCCACCCCGATGACGCCGCCACCCAGAATCACTGCCGAGGCGGGGACGTGGTCCATCTCCAGGGCCTCCTCGGAGGTGATGACGCCTCCGGAGATCTCCTGCCCGATGGTCTTGGAGTAGGAGCCGGAGGCGAGGACCACGTTGCGGCCGGTGATGCGACGGCCGTCAACCTCGACGGCGTCGGCGGCCACCAGACGTCCCCACCCCTGGATCAGATCGATGCCCCGCGAGGACACCAGGCCCTCCAGGCCCTTGTGCATCCGCGAGACGATGCTGTTCTTGTACTTCTGGACGCCAGGCATGTCCACGCCCTCGAAGGCGGCCTTGATGCCCACCGTGGCGGCCTCGCGCACGGCATCGGCGGTCTCGGCGGCGTGCAGCAGGGCCTTGGTGGGCACGCAGCCGCGGTGGAGGCAGGTGCCCCCCAGCTTGTCCGCCTCGATCAGGGCGACCTTGAGGCCCAGTTGGGCGCCACGCAGGGCGGCGGCGTAGCCCCCTGATCCCGCGCCCAGAATGACCATGTCGTAGACGGTCTCTGTCACGAACTCACTCCTTGTTGGTTGGTCACGTCGCCCCCGCGGGGCGGCTCGGCACGGAGCCATTGTTCCACCTGAAGAGGGAGTGCAGGAGCCACGGGGGTTGCTGTTTAGGGACCAGAGTCCTGAAAACGGGGTGAGACGCATCACCGTTCATGGGTGGTTTCGGCAACGAGCCGTGCCGGGGCGCTCGTGTGAGGCCCCGGCACGGCTCGTCGTCAACTCGCCTTCGCTGGACGCGGGCTCAGGAAAGGATGCTGACCTCGGCGGACAGCGAACGGAGCAGCTCCACCAGGGTGGAGACCCCCATACCCGTCCCGCCGGTCGGAGTCAGGCCCCAGGGAGAGGAGTCGTTGTAGGCGGGACCGGCGATGTCGAGGTGGGCCCACGGCCGGTGCCCGACGAACTCGCGCAGGAACAGCCCGGCCGAGAGCATCCCGCCGGCACGCGAGCCGACCTTGGTGTTGCGCAGGTCGGCGAAGGGCGAGTCCAGGGTGGCGCGCAGGTGCGCCGGCAGCGGCATCGGCCAGAAGGACTCCCCGGCCCGCTGCGCCGCGGCGACGACCTCCTCGCGAAGGTCCGGTGTCCCCATGACGGCGGCCACGTGGTCGCCCAGGGCCACGATCTGTGCCCCGGTAAGGGTGGCCACGTCCAGGACGGCATCGGGCTCCTCCGTGACGGCCCGTGCCAGGGCGTCGGCCATGACCAGGCGCCCCTCGGCGTCGGTGTTGGTCACCTCCACAGTGGTGCCGTCGAACATCGTGATGACGTCGCTGGGACGCTGGGCGTCGGCGCCGGGCATGTTCTCGGCCAGTGCCAGCCACGCGGTGACGCGGATCGGAAGTGCCAGGCGCGCGGCCGTGACGATGGCGCCCAGCACGGTGGCGGCCCCCGCCATGTCGGACTTCATCTCCGGCATGGATGAGGCCGGCTTGAGGGACAGGCCGCCGGAGTCGAAGGTGATGCCCTTGCCGATGAGGGCGACGTGCTTGGGGCGGCCGGCTGCTCCGTCGCCCTCGGCCTGTGAGCCCTCCTGCCCGCCGGAGGCCTTGGCTGCGTGCTCCGGCGACCACTCCAGACGGACCAGGCGCGCCGGGTGCACCGAGCCCTGAGCCACGCCGAGGATCCCCCCGAAGCCCTGCTCGACCAGTGCCGGGGCGTCCCAGATCTCAACGCGGATGCCGGCCTCCTGCCCGGCTGCGCGGGCCCTCTCGGCGAAGACCTCCGGAGTCAGCCGGTTCGGCGGCTCGTTGACCAGATCCCGGGTCAGTGCCGTGGCCTGGGCCAGCGCCAGGGCTCCCGTCAGCGCCTCCTGCCCCTCGGGGGTGTCGGCCAGGGGGGAGATGATCGAGATGGTCGTGAGCGGGGAGGTGTTCTTCGAGGCCGTCTCCTGTCCGGGGCGGTCCTCGTTCTTCGTCGCGCTCCAGGAGTAGGCGCCCAGGGCGGCTCCGTGCGCGACGGCGGCGAGCTGCTCCTCGCAGAGCGTGGGCAGTGCCAGGACCGCGGAGTCGGTCCCGGCCAGTGCTCGGGTGGCGCGTCCTGCCGCCCGGCGCAGGAGACCGGTCTGGTCGTAGCCCAATGCGGCCTCGTCGTCAGTGGTGACGGCGAGCGGATCGGTGTCGGCCCAGCCCGTTCCGACGCCGACCACGAGGATCGTCGCCGGTCCCCGGTAGCCCTGGGCAGTCACCGCGGAGGAGGGCAGACGCACCACCGAGTCCTGGGCGCCTGAGAAGCCCAGGGTGGGCAGCAGGGTCACCAGGGCGTTGATGTCCAGGTCCTCCAGGGCGGTGCTCGACGGCGGCTCGAGGCCCTCCAGGAGAATCTCGGGGGCCTCGGCCCCGTCCCGGCCCGGCGCTGCGGCCAGGACGAGCACGTCGGCCTCGGCCTCGGTGCCGGAGGCGTCATGGGGCCCGATGTCAGATGCCGCCTCGGAGCCGCTGCCCTTGACGCTGGCACCGTCGGCGTTGCCCTCCTGGTCCTCGGAGGCATCCTCGTCGCCGTCGGAGTCCTGCTTCAGGTCCCGCTTGGCGGCTTCGGCATCTGTCGAGCCGGCTCCGTCGCCGGCTGCGGGAGCCTCGGAGCTCTCGGCCTCCTCGACCGTGTCGACCTCGGCCTGACTGCTGAGGTCGGTATCCTTGCGGTCATCGTCCGCCGAGGCGCGTGCGTTCAGGGATTTGGTCAACTTAATGGTGCTCACGTTGTGAATAGTAACGTTCTGGCATTGGTTGGAGGTTGAACCTGTGCTGCGCGTGCCGAAGGTCATCACACGGAAAGGTCGTTCCTCATGGACGAGCGCTCATCGGTACGCCCGGTACAGGACACCCGCCGTCCCGCATACGGGTGGGGGCGGATCCTGGTTGGCGTCTTCGCCGTCTTCGGGGCGATCGTTCTCGTCCCCTCGCTGACGACGCTGCTGAGAAGCCCCGACGAGGAGCCCGCGGTGTGGTCGCTCAACCTCCTGGGGGGCGTCCTGTACCTCCTGCTGGCCGTCTGCGTGGCCCACAACGGGCGCCGGATGCGCAATATCGGCTGGATGTGCCTGGGGGCGCTGGCCACCATGGCGGTGCTCATCGGTGTTCTCACCCTGCCCGCCCCCTCGCCCGCCGACCTCAGCGTCTCGGTGTGGGCGCACTGGGGCCGGTCCCGGTGGTACCTGCCCGCGATCCTCCCGGTGGTCGCCGCCGCGTGGATGTGGATGTCCGACCCCCGGCGCATCGTGGCCAACGCCGAGCGCATCACCGAGCTGTCCGACACCCTCACCGAGAGCATTACCGAGAAGGCCCGGGCGGTCCAGGAGGGCCGGGCTCACAAGACGTCCCGCGGAGGTCGGGACCGGTAGGGCGCTGCGGCAAGTTCTACGGCGCCGGAGCGTGTCGAGCCCCGGCGGACTCTCATCGGCGCCTGGAACGGCGCGAGCTGCGCGAGCTGCGCGAGCTGCGCGAGCTGACTCGGCTGATACGGCTGATTCTTCCGATTCTGCGCCGAGGAACGGGGCGGGAGTGCCACCTGTCCTGAAGCCGTGAGCCCCAGGAGGTGTAGGTTGCGGCGGCTGTGCGAGCCTGCGCCTGGGCCTCGTAGACCCGTTCGACGACGATCCTCTGGGACACCCAGCCCACCAGCTCCTCCGCACCGGAGCCAGCGGCGCGGGCGACCACGGGAAGCCCCTCCAGGCGGGTATCGGTCAGGGCCTGAAGCACGTCAGTCGCCTCGTCCTTGCCGTCCAGACGGTCACGGACCAGCGACAGGTCTGCCACCGTCGCCGGCTGGGCAGAGGCGTCGTCGGAGTCCTCGCTCAGGAGCGCCCCGGCGAGCTGCGCGGCCGTCACACAACCGAGCAGCTCGCCGGTGCCGCTCTGTCCGGTAGCGACCACGGGCAGGGCCGAGAGGTCACGCCGGCTCATCACGGAGGCGGCCTGGCTGAGCGATGCCGTGGCCTGGAGTACCGCGGGCGGGTCCACCATGAGCCGGGACGCGCGGGTGCGTCCCAGGAGCGTGGTGGCCATCGGATCCTCGACATCCTCTCCGCGACGACGCAGCTCCTCGGTGAACAGTGTGCCGCGTGACAGGAACCGGCTGATGAAGGTGGCCAGCACCGTCGCCAGCATGAGGGGCACCAGGAGCGCGTGCTGCCCGGTCATCTCGATGATGAGCAGGACCGCCGTCATCGGGGCGCGAGCCGCACCGGCGAAGACCGCCCCCATGCCGATGACCCCGAAGACCCCGGCGGCCGGCGCGTAGCTGGGAGCCACGAGGGTGCCGAAGGCGGCACCGAGCGTCCCACCGATGAACAGGGACGGGGCGAACACCCCGCCGACGAAACCCATTCCCAGGGTCAAGGAGGTCGCCAGCATCTTGGCCACGCACAGCACCAGCAGCAGTGTCAGCGCGTAGCGTCCCGCCAGCGCCCGGTTGAGAGCGGCTGATGACTCGCCGTACATCTCGGGCAGAACCAGGAGAGTCGCACCGACCGCCAGCCCGCCAATGCCCGGCCGTGCCCAGATCGGCACGCCCAAGCGCTGCCAGGCACGGGTCAGGGCATCGAGGATGACGAAGCGAAGACGCATGAAGCCGATACCGACGCCCCCGCCCACGGCTCCCAGCAGCGCGACCCAGCCCAGCTGGGCGTCACCGGACAGGTCCAGGTAGGGGAGCGACAGCGACAGCGTCGTCCCCAGCAGGTGGTGCGACAGGACCGTCGAGGAGACGCAGGCCAGGACAATGACGATGAAGGCGTCGGCGCTGAAGCCCATGAGGATGACCTCCAGGGCGAAGAAGGCCCCAGCCAGCGGCGCGTTGAAGGCGGAGGCAATGCCGGCGGCCGTTCCGGCGGCGGCCAGGTGGCGGATCGAGGACCGGCGCAGCCGCAGCCCCCGTCCGATGATGCTCGCCGTCGACGCGCCCAGCTCGGCGATCGGCCCCTCCGGACCGACCGAGCCCCCGCCACCGATCGTCAGCGCAGCCGACGTCGTCGCGGCCAAGGCCGGCAGGGGCGCCATGGTGCCGTCGCCGTGGCGAGTGGACCAGATGACGCCGGCCACCCCGTGGCCCGTGGGGGTCCGGCCCAGTCGGGACATCAACGGTCCTGTCAGCAGGCCGGAGAGCACCGGGGTGACCAGGACGAACCAGGTTCCCAGAGGCGCCAGGAGCCCGACCGAGGGCCCCATCGACACGGTGTAGTCGTCGGCTCCGCTCAGCAGCTGGGACCAGGCGTCGATTCCCAGCCGGAACAGCACCGCACCCAGGCCCGAGGCGAGCCCTACCAGCACCGCCAGGATGTAGAGGCCGAAGCGATGATGGCGGAAGAGGCTGCCTGCGCGCCGTGACAGGGTGGCGGACAGCCTCCTCCAGACGCGATCCATCAGTTCAGGTTCTCCACCTTGACCGTGAAGGTCTCCTCCTCACCCTGCCCCTCGGCGTGGGAGGAGTCTGCGCCGATCCCCCACACCTGCCGGTAGAAGCTCAGCTCGGCCTCGTAACGCCGCCGGATGTTCGTCGCCAGACGGAAGCCGTGGCCCTCACCCTGGAAGACCTCCAGGGCCACCGGGGCGCCGGTCTCCTTGAGAGCCTCGTACATGGCGGTGGCCTGCTCCGCCGGGACGATCGGATCCTCCGAGCCCTGGATGAGCAGCAGCGGGACGTTGATGTCCTCGATGTGGTTGATGGGGCTGCGCTCATCGAGCACCGGGGCGTCGATGTCCTGGGTGCCTATGAGCTGGCCGATGTAGTGCGACTCGAACTTGTGGGTGGTGCGCACCAGCCTCTTGAGGTCGGTCACCCCGAAGCAGGAGCTGGCCGCCGTGAACACGGAGGAGCGGGTGATGGCCGACAGCACCGTGAAGCCTCCGGCCGAACCTCCGCGGATCGCGATACGGCGCGGGTCCACGAGTCCGGCGTCGACCAGGTGCTGGGCCCCGTTGACGCAGTCGTCGACGTCGTAGATGCCCCACTTGCCCTCCAGGGCCTTGCGGTAGCCGGTTCCGTAGCCCATGGAGCCGCGGTAGTTGACGTCCAGATAGCCGAAGCCCCGGCTGGTCCAGTACTGGATGCGCAGGTCGTAGCCGGGGACCGCCGTGGCCGTCGGTCCGCCGTGGACGTTGACGATCAGCGGCGCCAGCTCGTCGTCGGGGCCAGTGTGAGAGGCCGACGTCGGCGGGTAGTAGAAGCCGTGGGCGGTGGCGCCGTCGCTGGTGGGCCAGGAGACCGGCTCGGGGAAGGACACCCCGGTACCCTCAGGCACGAACTCGCCCGAGCCGCGCAGCACCTTCACCGTGCCGTTCTTGACCTCCACGATGCTGGGCATCGACATCTCATTGGAGGCCAGCATGACGACGCGACCGGCGTTGGAGGCGACGTTGCCAATCGGCTGCCACCCCACGTTCCACTCCTCGAGCTCCCCGTTGGCGAGCTTGATGGTCCCCAGGTGCGAGACCGCATCGCGGGCCCAGGAGGTGATGATGTGCTCGGAGTCGAGCACGTCGAAGGAGTGCGGCCCCAGCTGCCATGAGGCCGGGTTGGTGAAGGTGGCCTCGGCCGGGTGCAGGGGGCGGGTGCGCAGCTTCTCCGACCAGCCGGTGCGGTTGGTGCCGCGTACCGGGAAGCCCTCAGTGCGGTAGAGGTTCCAGAAGCCCGAGGCGTTGGAACCGTGCACCAGCTCGCACTCCTCGGTCCAGCGGGGCTCGGAGACCGAGTGCCCGTTGCCGCCGTCCACCAGCGTCTGCTCGCCCAGTGCCCCGTCCGGGCCGAGGTCCCCCACGTGCAGGCTGGCGTTGTCCCACGGCATCCCCGGGTGGTTCCAGGTGATCCAGGCCAGGTGCTCGCCGTCGGGGGACAGCGTCGGGGCGACCACGAAGTCCGTGCCCGACACCAGTGTGCGCACGCGGGAGTCATCGCGGGCGGCCGAGCCGTCCAGGGGAATGGCCACCAGGGTGTTGACGGCCTCGCCGCCGCCCCGGTGGTCCTCGCGGACGGCATAGACCAGGCCCCGGCCCGTGTCGATCTCCAGGTCGCCGTGTCGCACGTCCCCGTAGATCGTGAGCGGGACCAGGCCCCGCATGCGGTGCGCCACGTCGTACCGGTAGAGGCGCCCGTCCCCGGCGTGCGAGACCACGATGATCCCGCTGTCGACGGCGTAGGCCCTCCCTCCGTACTCGTGCACCCGGGTGCGCACATCGACCAGCTCGTCGGCAGGTGTCAGCGGAAGCACCTCACCGATCTGTCCGTCACCGTTGCGGCGGAGCAGCACGTTGCGGCCCGCCTGTGAGGCGCGCTGCTCCACCCAGTAGGTGTCTGCGCCGTCAACGCGGACCTGGGAGAGCAGGACCGTCCGGGTCGTGATGGTGCCCGGGGTGATGGGCGAGGGCCAGGTACCGAAAGGGGCTGTGGTGCTCATGGTTCCTCCTGGAGGGCAGTCCTGAGGGGCGGTCGGGCGATCAGGAACGACGCCGTCGACCGGTGGGCGCGGACGGTTCGACACCCAAGGCATACAGTACGTGCTCAGCCGTGACCCGCGTGACACGTGGCCGCACAGTGGTCGTGGCGGCTCTATGCTGAGCACCCTCGGTCGACTCAGGAGCGTCGCTCCGGGAAGCCTGGCGGTCCCCGGGCCCGGGAAGGAGACTCCTGAGAAGACCCCTTCGCCGCGTCAACGGCTACCCTGTCCCGAGTGCCGCTTCAGCGACCCGCCGCGGCTCGCTCTTGAGCGACACGAACAACTCGTCACCACCTTCGACAAGGAGGCGCACCGTGCCAGCAGCTGCTGAGCGCCCGGCAGGGCCCGCCGGACAGACCGGCAAGGCGCTCCTGCCGTGCGTGCGCAAGCCCGCCGACCTCGATCGGCTCACCAGCGAGCAGCTGGTGACGCTCGCCTCGGAGATTCGCCAGCATCTTGTCGCCTCAGTGGCGCGCACCGGCGGCCACCTCGGCCCCAACCTCGGGGTCGTCGAGCTGACGATCGCGCTGCACCGCACCTTCCGCTCCCCGCGGGACACCATCGTGTTCGACACCGGCCACCAGGCCTACGTCCACAAGCTGCTCACCGGTCGTCAGGACTTCACTCATCTGCGCGAGCGCGGCGGCCTGTCCGGATACCCCTCACGGGCCGAGTCCGTCCACGACGTTGTGGAGAACTCCCATGCCTCCACCGCCCTGTCCTGGGCCGACGGCATCGCCCGGGCCAACCACCTGCAGGGCCACGACGAGCGCCACGTCGTCGCCGTCATCGGGGACGGCGCCATGACCGGGGGAATGGCATGGGAGGCCCTGGATAACATCGCCGACTCCTCGGACCGCCACCTGGTCATCGTCGTCAACGACAACGGCCGCTCCTACGCCCCCACCATCGGGGGACTGGCCCACCACCTCGACGCACTGCGCACCAATCCCGGCTACGAGCGTGTCCTGTCCGGGGTCAAGCGGACGCTCCTGTCGCAGGGCGCCCCCGGCCGGGCCGCCTTCGACGCCCTGCACGGACTCAAACGGGGGCTCAAGGACGTACTGGTTCCCTCGGCCTTCTTCGAGGACCTGGGGATCAAGTACACCGGACCGGTTGACGGCCACGACATCACGGCCGTCGAGTTCGCCCTCACTCGCGCCCGCGAGTATGCCGAGCCGGTCATCGTCCACGTCATCACCGAGAAGGGGCGGGGCTACACCCCGGCCGAGGAGCACGTCCCCGACCGCTTCCACGCGGTGGGCCAGATTCATCCCGAGACCGGCTTGCCGGTGGTGGCCGAGCGCTTCGGCTGGACCGCCGTCTTCGCCGAGGAGATCGTCTCCCTGGCCCGCGGAGATGAACGGATCGTCGGGGTCACCGCCGCCATGCAGGCCCCGGTGGGCCTCCAGCCCCTGGCCGATGAGATGCCGACGCGGGTCATCGACGTCGGCATCGCCGAGCAGCACGCGCTGACCTTCTCCGCCGGCCTCGCCTTCGCCGGCATGCACCCGGTGGTCGCCCTCTACGCGACCTTCCTCAACCGCGCCTTCGACCAGGTGCTCATGGATGTCGCCCTGCACCGGGCCGGAGTGACGATCGTCCTGGACCGGGCCGGAATCACGGGAACTGACGGGGCCAGCCACAACGGCATGTGGGACATGGCGCTGCTGGCGCACGTTCCTGGTCTGCGCCTGGCGGCCCCCCGCGACGAGGCGACGCTGCGCGAGAGCCTGCGCACAGCCGTGAGCACTGACGATGCCCCCACCGTCGTGCGCTACCCCAAGGGCGCGCTGCCCGAGCCCCTCACCGCGTTGCGACGCCTCGGTCCGGAGTCGGAGGAACCGGGGCGCGGCGGGGATCCGGTGCACCAGGACACGCCTTCCGTCAGTGTCTTCGACGTCGTCGATGTCCTGCTCGAGAGCCGCCGGCCGGCCGGTGGCGCGCGGATCCTGCTGGTGGGGGTGGGTGCCATGGCCACCCAGGCCTACGAGGCCGGCAGGCTCCTTGAGCAGGAGGGGCACGCCGTCACCGTGGTGCACCCGCACTGGGTGATTCCTGCCCCGGCTCCTCTCGTGACGGCCGCAGCCGACGTTGATGTCGTCGTCGTGGTCGAGGACGGTCTGGTCGACGGCGGTATCGGCTCCCAGCTGCGTGACGCGGTCGAGGAGTACCAGGCCGCCCACAGCGCTACCGGGGGCTCGCCGGTCTTCCGCCGCATCGGCGTTCCGCGCCAGTTCGTCGACACGGCCACCCGCGCTCAGCTGATGGAAGACTTCGGCATGCGAGCGGCTGATATCGCCCAGGCGGCCCGCAGGGCGGCCGACGGCGCCACAGGCCCCCGCGCCGACCAGGACCTTAGGGCCGAGTAGGGCAACGCAGGAGGCGCTTCGGCTCCAGCTCGTCGCGGAGTAGGCGGAATCCGCTGGGACACCTGTCCTAATCGTTCCGATAGGTCGATGCGCTGGGAACGCGACCACATTCGTCTTCGTTGTCGAAGGCTAGGGGGAACTGGCGGCCGGTGCCGGATATCCGCCCAACGAGTCGATATAGGGACTTATGTCCTGGATTGCGACGGCGGTGACCGACCTGTGAGTCATCTAACCGGCTCTTCTTGGGACCAGCGACCCACAAGCCATCCTCTGAGTTCTAGTCTGAGATCGACGGCGCGCCGATGTGCCGCCTCGCCTCATAAGGGCGATCACAACCGGGTGGCTCTCCGGTCACCCACATGAGGAGGGCACGGATGACCACTGAGGTCACAACATCTGCCACCACGGCGAGCGGCAATGACGCCTGGGAAGGCTTCGTTACCGGACCGTGGACCGAGGACATTGACGTCCGCGACTTCATCCAGCGCAACTACAACCCCTACGACGGTGACGCCTCGTTCCTCGCCGACGCCACGGACAAGACCCTGCGTCTGTGGGACACCCTGGAGAAGGACTACCTCTCCGAGGAGCGCAAGGTCCGCATCCTCGACGTCGACACCCACACCCCCGCCGACATCGACGCATTCCCGGCCGGCTACATCAGCGAGGACGATGACGTCATCGTTGGTCTGCAGACCGACTCCCCGCTGCGTCGCGCCATGATGCCCAACGGCGGCTGGCGCATGGTGGAGACCGCCATCAAGGAGGCGGGCAAGGAGGTCGACCCCGAGGTCAAGAAGATCTTCACCCGCTACCGCAAGACCCACAACGACGCCGTCTTCGACATCTACACCCCGCGTATCCGCGCGGCGCGCTCCAGCCACATCATCACCGGTCTGCCCGACGCCTACGGCCGCGGCCGCATCATCGGTGACTACCGCCGCGTGGCGCTCTACGGCGTCGACTTCCTCATCGAGCAGAAGCAGAAGGCCAAGGACGCCGTAGCGGACGAGCCCTTCTCCGAGCACTGGGCCCGCTACCGCGAGGAGCACTCCGAGCAGATCAAGGCGCTCAAGAAGCTCAAGGTCATGGCCGCCTCCTACGGCTACGACATCTCCGGGCCGGCCAAGAACGCCCACGAGGCAGTCCAGTGGACCTACTTCGCCTACCTGGCCTCCGTGAAGTCCCAGGACGGCGCCGCCATGAGCATCGGCCGTCTCTCGGCCTTCCTGGACATCTACTTCGAGCGGGACCTGCGCAACGGGGTCATCGACGAGACCCGCGCCCAGGAGCTCATCGACAACATCGTCATGAAGCTGCGCATCACCCGCTTCCTGCGCACCATCGACTACGACCAGATCTTCTCCGGCGACCCCTACTGGGCCACCTGGTCCGACGCCGGCTTCGGTGAGGACGGTCGCGCCCTGGTCACCAAGACCTCCTTCCGTCTGCTGCAGACCCTGCGCAACCTCGGTCCGGCCCCGGAGCCGAACATCACGATCTTCTGGGACGAGAACCTGCCGCAGGGTTACAAGGACTTCTGCGCCCTCATCTCGATCACGACCTCCTCCATCCAGTACGAGGCCGACGAGCAGATCCGTGAGCACTGGGGCGACGACGCCGCGATCGCCTGCTGCGTGTCCCCGATGCGCGTGGGCAAGCAGATGCAGTTCTTCGGCGCCCGCGTCAACTCCGCCAAGGCCCTGCTCTACGCCATCAACGGTGGCCGCGACGAGATGACCGGCAAGCAGGTCGTCACCGGTCTGCCCGGCATCGAGGGCGACGGCCCCCTCGACTTCGACGAGGTCTGGGACAAGTACGAGAAGATGCTCGACTGGGTGGTGGCCACCTACGTCGAGGCCCTCAACATCATCCACTACTGCCACGACCGCTACGCCTACGAGTCCATCGAGATGGCGCTGCACGACTCCGACATCGTGCGCACCATGGGCTGCGGCATCGCCGGCCTGTCGATCGTGGCCGACTCCCTGGCGGCCATCAAGTACGCCAAGGTCACCCCGGTTCGCGACGAGACCGGCCTGGTGGTCGACTACGTCACCGAGGGCGACTTCCCGATCTACGGCAACGACGACGACCGCGCCGACGACATCGCCGCCACCGTGGTCCACACGATCATGTCCAAGATCAAGGCCCAGCCCTTCTACCGCGACGCCATCCCGACCCAGTCGGTGCTGACGATCACCTCCAACGTGGTCTACGGCAAGGCAACCGGCTCCTTCCCCTCGGGGCACCAGAAGGGCACCCCCTTCTCGCCCGGAGCCAACCCGGAGAACGGGATGGACACCCACGGCATGGTCGCCTCGATGCTCAGCGTCGGCAAGCTCGACTACAACGACGCCCTCGACGGCATCTCGCTGACCAACACGATCACCCCGCAGGGACTGGGTCGCACGCTCGACGAGCGCGTCGCCAACCTCGTGGGCATTCTCGACGCCGGCTTCGTCCCCGACGACTGCGCCGAGATCTGATCGAGCCGCTCAATCCGGCCGATCACACCGCAGCAATTTCCACACATCGATAACATCACCTCAGAAAGGGGCCACCATGGCCACGTACGAAGAGCGCCTCGCCTCCATGAAGGCACAGCGTCAGGACAACGGCGGCGTCAAGGGCCTGTACCACGCCAACATCAACGTCCTGGACCGCAACACCCTCGAGGACGCGATGGAGCACCCGGAGAACTACCCGAACCTCACGGTTCGCGTCTCCGGCTACGCCGTCAACTTCGTCAAGCTGACTCGCGAGCAGCAGCTTGACGTCCTCCACCGCACCTTCCACTCCCAGGCCTGAGCCCTGGAGCACGGCGAGCGGTCATGACGCAGACCACGACGACCGTGCGCGACGGCGGTCGGGACCAGGACTTCCTGGCCCCGGCCGCCCGCTTGCGCGGTGCGGGTATCGGCGGGCTCGAGGAGCTGACGGATCTTCAACGCTCGGAGCGTCTGGCTCGGATGCGCGATGGTGAGCTGGGCTCGATCCACTCCTGGGAGCTCGTGACCGCGGTGGACGGCCCCGGCACCCGGATGACGGTCTTCCTCAACGGATGCCCCCTGCGGTGCCAGTACTGCCACAATCCCGACACCTTCCTCATGAAGGACGGGGAACCGGTGGAGGCCTCGGAGCTTCTCCGCCGCATGCGCCGCTACCGGGGGGTGTTCCGCGCGTCCAAGGGCGGGATCACGCTGTCGGGCGGCGAGGTCCTCATGCAGCCGGCCTTCGCGGGCAGGCTCCTGGCTGGGGCCAAGAAGATGGGCATCCACACCTGCATCGACACCTCAGGATTCCTGGGCGCCAATGCCAGTGACGAGATGCTCGATAACATCGACCTGGTCCTGCTCGACGTCAAGAGCGGTGACGAGGAGACCTACAAGAAGGTGACGGGGCGCTCCCTGGCCCCGACCATCACCTTCGGTGACCGTCTGGCGGCCAAGGGGATCGAGATCTGGGCCCGGTTCGTGCTGGTCCCGGACCTGACGGATGACCCTGAGAACGTCCACAACGTGGCCCGGATCATCGAGCGCTGGGGCTCGGTCAGCCGCGTCGAGGTGCTGCCCTTCCACCAGATGGGTACCGACAAGTGGGACGCCTTGGGACTGACGTACCAGCTTCGTGACACCAGGCCCCCGGAACCGGAGCTGGTGGAGTCCACTCGCGCCATTTTCCGTTCCTACGGCTTCGAGGTCCACTGAGGCCGGCGAAGGTCACTGGTTTCTCGAGCCGAGCTCCTCTGACGAGAATCACGTCGTGCGCCGTCCACGTCTCCGTGGGCGGCGCACTGTGGTACGCGCGTGCTGGCGCGTCAGCCCAGTGCTGCGGCGAGAGCGGGGGCGGCCTGCTCGATCTGCCACGGCCTGGCCCCCATGGCGGCCAGACGCTCACTGATCTCCTGAGCAGTGACTCTGCCGGTGCGACCGGCCTCGATCTCCGCGCCGAGGTCCCAGGCCAGACGACGTTGGCACTCCGGGGTCAGGAGGAGCTCCTGGGGCACGCGGATCTCCTCAGCGTGCTGTCTGATGGCCGCGCGTACCTCGGTGAGCCGCTCGGCGGCCGCGGCGTGGTGGCGCTGCCAGGAGCGCGGATGGGGGAGCTCGCCGGGCGCCAGTGGTGCGCGGGTGGGGGGAAGCTCGTCGTCGGGCAGCTCCAGGGCTCGTTCGATGGCTCTCCACCAGCGCTCCTGGTTCTGGCGGGCCTGGCGGGAGGAGAACTCCTTGAGGGCGCTCATTTTGCGTCGTGACCGGGGGCGGGCGACGGCAGCGGCGACGAGTGCCTGGTGGGGCAGGACCTTGGAGGGGGTGCGGTCGAGCTCTGCGGCCAGCTGCTCGCGCGAGTTCCACAGCTCGCGCAGGATGGCCAGTGAGCGGGGGGAGCGTACGGAGCTGCCTGCTCGTGGGGTCTTGCGCCACGGGTCGACCTTGGCGGGCCTGGCCGGCTTGGTGCGCACGTGCTCGAACTCCTGGGCGGCCCACTGGTCCTTGCCGGCTGCTTCGAGTTCGGTGGCCAGGGCTTCGCGTAGGTCGATGAGCAGCTCGACGTCGAGGGCGGCGTAGGTGAGCCAGGAGGTGGGCAGGGGCCGGGTGGACCAGTCCGCGGCCGCGTGGTCCTTGGCCAGGCGCAGGCCCAGGGTCTCCTCGATGACGGCGCCGAGCCCGACGTGCTGTCGGCCCAGGAGGCGGGCTGCCAGCTCGGTGTCGAACAGGGAGGCGGCCTTCAGGCCGCGTGCGGTCAGGCAGGGGATGTCCTGGTCGGCGGCATGGAGGATCCACTCGGGTCCGTCAAGGGCTGTGGCCAGTTCGGTCAGGGGCCCGGTGGTGACCGGATCGATGAGCAGGGTGCCGACGCCGTCCCGGCGCAGCTGGATGAGGTAGGCGTCCTGTCCGTAGCGGAAGCCGGAGGCTCGTTCGGCGTCGACGGCGACGGGGCCCCGACCGGCCGCCAGGAGCTGAGCGGCTCGGTTCAGCTGGGTGGGGGTGGCGGTGATCTCGGGGAGCCCGTCCTTGGGACGGGGATAGTCGACGATGTCGTGCGGGTTGATGGGGTGATCTGTTGTGCCAGGGGGGACGGCTGGGCGGGGCACGGCCGAGGAAGCAGTTGGGCGGGGCACGCCGGTGCGGCGGGGCGTCACCTTCCGGCTCCGGCGAGAGTGAGGGGGTGGACTGCGGCCGGTTCATGGCCGGAGGCGACCAGCAGCAGTTCGTGCCAGGCGGTGAGGTGGGGGCCGAGCTGGGGGGTCGTGGGGGACCAGGATGCCCGGATCTCGGCGTGGGCGCAGGAGTCGGTGAGGGTCAGCCCACCGAAGGTCTCGGACAGGACCCTGGTGACGGTTCCGACCAGTGCGTGGTAGCCGGCGCGGGAGTCCTCCAGGCCGTCGGTGAGCCAGCTCCAGGCGGCGGACTCGAAGACGGGGTCCATGCCGATCTCGTCGTCGATGCGGGCGCGCGCCTGCACCACGATGCGGAAGTCCCCGTCCCAGGCCTCCTGGCCGTCGGGGTCGTGGAGGACGACGAAGCGTCCGGTGGCCACGGGGGTGGCGCCGACTGTCTCCACGGTTTCGGCGCTCAGGGCGGCGGAGTAGGGGGCCAGCTTCTTGGGGGCGGGCACCTCCTCCATGAGGAGCCCTCGGGGGCGGGGCGCGTCGCGAAGGGACAGGAGCGCTTCCTCGAATCGTTCGGGGATGCCACCTGCCTCGTTCTGACGCGGCCTACCGTTGACAGTCACGGATGCCACGCTAGTGCGCTACCGCAGTGGGCACATGAAGCCACGCCGCTGGGAGGGTTGCATTGTGTCAACGAGGTGCCTGCCTTTCTGAACGGATGTGCATCGGCCGCTTCCGGTTCGCCGGCATCTGGTCGGCCGGGGAAGCCTCCTGGTGGGACTGGTCAGCGTCGGGCGATGAGCGTCTGTCCGGGGGGCAGGCAGGATGGGTCGGAGCCGACGGGGTCCCAGGAGAGGAGCACCTTGCTCGGCTCGGGAGCGGGCCGTGGCCTCCCGGAGAGGTTGGTGACGACGACGATGTCCTCGTAGGTCACGGTGACAACGTCGTCGGTGTCATCGATCTGCGGCCACGCGGTGCGCTGGGACCATCCCAGCTCGCGGCGCAGGGCGGTCAGTGCCCGGTACCAGGCCAGCATGTGGGCGTGTTCGGTCTTGTCCAGCTCGGACCAGTCCAGGCGTGAGGCCTCGACGGTCCCGGCATCCTGGGGGTCGGGGATCTCATCGGCATCCCAGCCGAAGCCGGCGAACTCCCGGGCGCGCCCCTGGCTGACGCTGCGGGCCAGGTCCTCCTCCTCGTGGTCGGTGAAGAACTGGAAGGGAGTGCGGGTTCCCCACTCCTCGCCCATGAAGAGCATGGGCGTGTAGGGCGACAGGAGCACCAGGGCGGCAGTGGCGGCCAGGGCGGCGTCGTCGAGACCGGCCGAGGGGCGGTCCCCGACGGCTCGGTTGCCGATCTGGTCGTGGTTGGAGCCGAAGACGACGAAGCGCCTGGGGTCGGTGTCCTCGGGGACGGGGGCGCCCCAGACCCGGTCCCGGAAGGTGGACCAGATGCCGTTGTGGAGGAAGGCGCCGCCATAGGCCTTGGTCCACGCCCCGGGCTCGGCGAAGTCGGCGTAGTAGCCCTGCGCCTCCCCGGTGATCCGTGTGTGCAGGGCGTGGTGGACGTCGTCGGCCCACTGGGCGGTCATGCCCAGGCTGGGGGTTGCGGCGGGGGGCTCCTGGCCGGTGGGGGTGATGACTCCGACGTCGTTGAGGTCGGCCTCGGCCACCAGGCTCAGGGGCCGGTCCAGCTCGTCGGACAGCGCGGCCACGGCGTTGGAGAGCTCGGCCAGGACGTGCGTCTGTGGAGGGTCGGCGGCTGCGGCGTCGTCCTTGATCTCGTGGATGGCGTCCAGGCGCAGGGCGTCGATGTGGAAGTCCCGCAGCCAGCGCAGGGCCGAGTCGATGACGAAGGCACGCACCTGATGACTGCCGTCGTGGTCATAGTTGACGGCCTCACCCCAGGGCGTGTGATGGGCGGGGGTGAAGTAGGGGCCGAAGACGCTGAGATAGTTGCCCGACGGGCCCAGGTGGTTGTAGACGACGTCGAGGCACACGCCGATGCCGGTGCGGTGGGCGGCGTCGACGAAGCGCATCAGGGCCTCGGGGCCCCCGTAGGCCTCGTGGACGGCCCAGAGGCCCACCCCGTCGTAGCCCCATCCGGCTCGACCGGGGAAGGCGGCCAGGGGCATGAGCTCGACGATGTCGACGCCCAGCTCGGCCAGGTGATCGAGCCGGGAGATGGCGCTGTCCAGGGTGCCCTCGGGGGTGAACGTGCCCACGTGGAGCTCGTAGATGACTGAGCCGAGCAGGTCCTTGCCCATCCAGTCCTGGTCGGTCCACTGCCAGGCGGTCGGGTCCACGGTTCGTGAGGGGCCGTGGACACCGTGGGGCTGCAGGGCGCTGCGGGGATCGGGGCGGTCGGGGGAACCGTCGACCCGGAAGGCATAGTCGGTGCCCGGCTCCAGGTCGAAGGGGGCGGCCCACCAGCCGCCGGGGGCCGGGACCATGTCAACCAGCCGGTCATCCAGTCCCTCATCGCCGGGCAGGTGCAGCTCGACCCGTCTCGCCGTGGGGGCCCACACGGGAACGCGGGGGCCCACAGGCAGGGCCGGTGACTGCCAGGTCCAGGATGCCGGGCTCATCGGGCGGCCTCCTGCTCCTGGGCGGCCTGGTCTGAGTCGGTCTGGGAGTCGGGGGAGCCGACCCTGGCCAGGACGACGACGGCATCGTCCCCGACCACCTCGGCCAGAGGCTGGCTGCCTCCCTCCACGGTGCCGGTGCGCAGGACGTGCTCCCAGGTCCCCTCCGGCAGGACGATGCTCTCCTCACGCCATCCCCCCAGCTGCTCGAGCCGCCGGGACAAGCGCCTGACGATGACGACGACGTCGGGGATCTCGTCGAGCAGGCGGGTGTAGGCGAAGGCGAAGGAGGTGGTCACCGGGATCGTGCGGTAGCCCGAGCGGGGACCGACGAAGGTGTGGGGGCGAGCAGCGCGCAGACGCGCCAGGCGTGAGGTGAGGAAGAGCTTGTCCTCATCCAGGCTGCGCGGTGCGGCTCCGGAGTCGAGGCGCTCCAGGGCGCTGATGAGACCCGAGTGCCCGGCGTAGTCGACCGCGCGACGGTTGTCGGGGTCCACCAGTGAGGTGCGGGTGGTCTCGCTGCCCTGATAGATGTCGCTGACCCCCATCCAGGTCAGGGCGAGCGCCTTGCCGGCGAGGATCGCGGTGCGTACGGACCTGGCCGTCAGGGCCGCGAAGGCCTCGAGCTCGTCGCGGACCTCCTCGCTGGTGAGCAGGTGGGTGGCGTAGTCGGTCAGGGCCTGTTCCCGAGCCAGGTCCGGGGCGGTCCAGGTGGTCCAGATCTTCTGCTCCCGGGAGGCTTTGACGAGGTAGGCGCTCAGCCGCTCGGGGGTCATGGGGTCGTCACTCTCGGGTGCCCAGGTCCCCCATAGGGTCTGCCACAGCAGGTTCTCGCTGCGCCCGTCGAGGTCCAGGGGGCGGACCTGTGCGGTCATGGCGCGCAGACGGTGGATGAGGTCGCTCCACTCCTCGGCGTAGGAGGCCAGCACGTCCAGGCGGGCGCGCACGTCCTCACCGCGCTTGGTGTCGTGGGTGGTGGAGGTGACCATCGTGTCGGGCCAGGTGTTCTGGATCCGGTCGGCCCACGCGTGGGCCTCATCGGCGCTCAGTGCGAAACCGGCCGGGTTGCCGCCGACCTCGGTGAGGCTGGTCAGGTGGGTCCATCGGTAGAAGGCGGTGTCCTCCACTCCCTTGGCGGTGACGGCCCCGCACACCTGTTGGAAGCGGATGATGGCCTCGGTGCGCTCGGGGGACTCCGACAGGCCCTCGGAGCCGACTGGCTCACCCAGGAGGATGGCGACCACGAGGTCGAGGGTCTCTCCCTGGTCCGGCTCGAGGCGCTGGCGCGCCCGTTCGGCGTCCGCCTGGAGGACGGCGGCCGTCTCCGGGCCTGGGGGCGTCCCGGGAACGACATAGACCCGGTACTGGTCGGCGGCCACGAGCAGTTCGACGACGCAGGCCCGCAGGTCGCGCAGGGTGTGGTCGCGCAGGCGCACGTCCTGGGAGGTCAGGGAGTCCAGGATGCGGGCCAGACGGTCGACCTCCGCGGCCAGTGAGCCGGCGATGACCTCGCGCTTGGCCTCCTCGACGATGCGGTCGTAGTCCACCGGAGCGTCCCCGGTGAGCTCCTGCATGAGCGCGCCCAGGCGGGCCGCGCCGGCGGGGTCCACCTGGAGCTGGTCGATCCGCCAGGCGGCGTCGTAGCCGGTGGTTCCGGCCACCGGCCAGGAGGTGGGCAGGGACTCGTCGGGCGCCAGGATCTTCTCCGCGGCGATCCACGCCCCGCTGGTGGCCTCGGCCAGCTGGGTGAGGTAGCCACCGGGGTCGGCCAGGCCGTCGGGGTGGTCGACCCGCAGGGCGCTGATGACTCCGTCTCTCATGAGGTCGAGGATGAGGCCGTGGCTTCCGGCGAAGACGTCGGGCTCCTCGACGCGGATCGCGGCCAGGGTGCCGACATCGAAGAACCGTCGGTAGTTGATCTCCTCGTCGCCGACCTTCCAGTAGGCCAGGCGGTAGTGCTGGCGCTCGACGAGGACGTGCATCGGTAGCGCCTCGGTGCCCTGGGCAACGGGGAAGGCGTGGTCGTAGTAGCGCAGCACCCACTGCTCGCCCAGATCCTCCTGCCCCGGAACCACCATCTGCTCCAGGGTGAGCTCATCATCGGCCAGGACGGCGCCGATGCGCTTGCCCAGGATCGGCATGAGGATGGGCTCGTCCAGGGAGAGGTCGAACCAGGCGGCGTAGGGGGAGTCCGGTCCCTCACGCAGCACCGACCACAGGGGCAGGTTGTGCCAGCCGGGGGTGGGCACGGCCATGTGGTTGGGAACGATGTCCACCACAACGCCCATCCCATGGGCGTCGGCCTCGGCGGCCAGGGCCTCGAGTTGCTCCCTTCCTCCCATGACGGCCGAGACCCGGCGGTGATCGACGACGTCGTAGCCGTGGGTGGAGCCCGGCGCGGCGGTGAGGATCGGGGAGAGGTAGAGGTCGGTGACTCCCAGATCGGCCAGGTAGGGGACCAGGGCCTTGGCGTCTGCGAAGGTCAGATCCTCACCGAGCTGGAGACGGTAGGTGGTCACCGGCGTCCGGTGTTCCGGAGCCGGCACGTGCCCCGACCACGGCGCGTAGGCGGGTGTCTCCGCAGAACCCGCCGAACCTGCCTGATCCACTGCTGCGTCCACTGCGTCGGTCATGTCACTTCCTGAAGCTCGTCTGGTCTGCGTCGGGTGGTGCTGCTTGATGGGTGATGTGCGTTCGGTGGTGCGCCGGAGGGCCGCGGAGAGCCCCTACCTCGGGTGGCGCTCCGTGGTGGCGGCGGACTCGGGGGCGTCGATGAGGAAGAGCATGGAGCGGGCCTCGACCACGACGGTGTCGTCAGCAGCGAGAACCGGGTCGGAGTCCCCGTCCACTGCGGGAGCCGTGTCCAGCGCGACCTTCCAGGTGGGGGCGTACCCCTCGCCGGGCAGGGTGAAGGTGATGTCCTCGTCGGAGGCGTTGATGAGTACGAGGAAGGAGTCGTCCACGATCCTCTGGCCCCGCTCATCGGGCTCGGCGATCGCCTCCCCGTTGAGGAAGACCATCATGGCCCGGGCGTACCAGGTGGTCCAGTCCTGGTCGGTCATGGACTCACCGGCCGGAGTGAGCCACTCGATCTCGCCGAGCTCGCTCTCCCCGCCGTGGCGGGCGTCCCCGGTGAAGAAGCGCCGACGCCGCAGCACCGGGTGGTCGCGACGCAGCCACATCATGGTGCGGGTGAACTCCAGCAGGTCGTTGTCCTGCTCACTGAGATCCCAGTTGACCCAGGAGATCTCGTTGTCCTGGCAGTAGACGTTGTTGTTGCCCCCCTGGGTGCGTCCCATCTCGTCGCCGTGGCAGATCATGGGCACGCCCTGACTGAACAGGACGGTGGCCAGGAAGTTGCGGGTCTGGCGCTGACGCAGCTCGGTGATCGTCGGATCGTCGGTGGGCCCCTCGGCGCCGCAGTTCCAGGACCGGTTGTTGTTGTCCCCGTCTGCGTTGCCCTCGAGGTTGGCCTCGTTGTGCTTCTCGTTGTAGGAGACCAGGTCACGCAGCGTGAAGCCGTCGTGGGCGGTGACGAAGTTGATGCTGGCCACCGGGGTGCGCCCGGCATGCTGGTAGAGGTCGGAGGAGCCGGTGATACGGGAGGCGAACTCGCCCAGGGTGGAGGGCTCCCCGCGCCAGAAGTCGCGCACGGTGTCGCGGTACTTGCCGTTCCACTCGCTCCACAGGGCCGGGAAGCCGCCCACGTTGTAGCCGCCGTCGCCCACGTCCCAGGGCTCGGCGATGAGCTTGACCTGGGAGAGCACCGGGTCCTGGTGGATGATGTCGAAGAAGGCGCTGAGCTTGTCCACCTCGTGGAACTGGCGTGCCAGAGTGGAGGCCAGGTCGAAGCGGAACCCGTCGACGTGCATCTCGGTGACCCAGTAGCGCAGCGAGTCCATGATGAGCTGGAGGACCGCCGGCGAGCGCATGAGCAGCGAGTTGCCGGTACCGGTGGTGTCGAAGTAGTGGCTGGCCGAGCCATCGACGAGGCGGTAGTACGAGCTGTTGTCGATGCCTCGGAAGGACAGCGTGGGGCCCAGGTGGTTGCCCTCGGCCGTGTGGTTGTAGACCACGTCCAGGATGACCTCGATGTCGGCCTCGTGGAAGGCCTTGACCATGGACTTGAACTCCTGGACCTGCTCACCCTCGGCGCCGTAGGCGGCGTAGGTGTTGTGCGGGGCGAAGAAACCGATCGTGTTGTAGCCCCAGTAGTTCGACAGGCCCTTCTCCTGCAGGTGGGTGTCGTTGACGAACTGATGGACCGGCATGAGCTCGATGGCCGTCGCGCCCAGGTTCTTGAGGTGGTCGATGACGGCGGGCTGTGCCAGACCGGCGTAGGTGCCCCGCAGGTCCTCGGGAACCATCGGGTGCAGCTTGGTCATGCCCTTGACGTGGGCCTCGTAGATGATCGTCTCGTGGTACTCGTGGTTCGGGGGACGGTCGTGGCCCCAGTCGAAGTAGGGGTTGATGACCACCGAACGCATGGTGTGGCCCGCCGAGTCCTCCTCGTTGCGCACCTCCGGGTTGTCGAAGGAGTAGGAGTACAGCGTCTGGGACGGGGTCACCTCGCCGGAGATCGCCTTGGCGTAGGGGTCCAGCAGCAGCTTGGAGGGGTCGCAGCGGTGACCGGAGGCCGGGTCGTAGGGGCCCGCCACCCGGTAGCCGTACTTCTGGCCCGGAGAGATCCCGGGCAGGTAGGCGTGCCAGACGTCACCGTCGACCTCCTTGAGCGCCACCCGCTCCTCGTGGCCCTCGTCGTCGAACAGACACAGGTCGACACCGGTGGCGGCCGAGGAGTAGAGGGCGAAGTTCGTTCCCGAGCCGTCATAGGTCGCCCCGAGTGGGTAGGGGTGGCCCGGCCAGATCTGGCGCTGGGGGCCCTCCTGAGGTTCCGGTGCGGCCTGAGGCGTCGGTGTTGTCGGCGTGGTCATGGGGACTACCCTGCCACGACTGAGGTGCGAAGGCAGGAGAGTGGGAGAAAGACATGTCACGTCGGAGCGTCTCCCGGCACGTCCCGGGTGCTGCTCGGTGATCGAGGCGGGTCGGCGGGGCGTGAGACACCTCATGAGGACACGGGCTCGGCTGCGTTTTGCCTCCGAGGGATACCTCTGCTAACTTTCTTCCCGCACCCCACAAGGGTGTCACGCGGATGTGGCTCAGTTGGTAGAGCATCACCTTGCCAAGGTGAGGGTCGCGGGTTCGAGTCCCGTCATCCGCTCGGGCGATTGGCGCAGCGGGAGCGCGCTTCCCTGACACGGAAGAGGTCACTGGTTCGATCCCAGTATCGCCCACCAGAACCGATAGTCGAAGTGAGCCCGGAGCCCAGCGCTCCGGGCTCTTGTCGTTCTTCGGGAAGGCGGCCTCGCGCAGGGTGGCATGTGTCACCGTCAGGCCGCGATGTCGTCGTCGAGGTGCGGACTATCGCGCGGAATCACGCTGGATTGAGGGGGTGGGGCGGAGACGGTCGGGGACGGTCCCGTGTCTGGATCGTGATGTTCCTGGAGCGGTCGGGAACGGGGCGTCCCGGCGTGCTCTACCATCTGGGGAGGAGTTGGCCCCTGCGGCAAGAAACGGATGGTTATGACGCAACGCTTCAGGCACCTGCTGCCCGTGGTCCTCGGCGGTGATATCGGCGCCTACGCCCTGGCGCGGCAGCTTCATGAGGTCACCGGCACGTCGGTGACGGTCGTGGCCTCGGATCCGATCGTCGCGATCTCCGAGTCGGCCTACATCACCGTGGTCCACCAGGAGGCCGGGGCCCCGCCGGAGCGGACTATCGCGCTGCTGCGAAAGCTGGCCCAGGGCCGAGGGCCCCGCAGCGCTGTGCTCATGGCCAACACCGACGCCGCGGCCGCCATGATCTCGGCCCACCGCACCGAGCTCGAGCCCACCTATGTCCTGCCCTTCCCGGACATTGACGTGCTCGACGCCGTCAGCGACAAGGCCTCCTTCTCCCGTCTGTGCGCCGAGGTGGGGGTGCTCACGCCCCGGGAGGTCGTCGTCGACCTGGCCGACCCCGACTGCGTGACGCCGACCAGCGCCGACGAGCTCGGCATGGAGTTCCCGCTCGTGGCCAAGGCGGCCATCGGCGCTGACTACGACCGTATCTCCTTCCCCGGCAAGCGCAAGATCTGGTTCATCGACGACGCCGCCGAGCTGGCAGGCATGTGGAGGAGCCTGAAGGAGGCCGGCTACCGCTCCACCTTCCTGGTTCAGGAGTGCATCCCCGGTGACGACACCGCCATGCGCTCGGTGACCGCCTACATGGACTCAACCGGAGAACTGCGCCTCATCGGCTCGGCGCGCGTTCTGCTGCAGGACCACGCGCCCACCATGATCGGCAACCCGGTGGCCATGATGACCGAGGCCTTCCCCGACCTGTGGGAGGCCACCGGTCGCCTGCTGCGTCATGCCGGCTACCGCGGCTTCGCCAACCTCGACATCAAGGTCGACCCCCGTGACGGACGGGAGCTCTTCTTCGAGGTCAACCCCCGTATCGGCCGCAACTCCTTCTACCTGACCGCCGCAGGTGCCAACCCCATGGCCGTCATGCTCAAGGACCTGGTCCTGGACCAGCGTGACGAGCCCATCGAGGTCACCCGGCAGATCCTCTACTCCCTGGTTCCCGACGGCGTCATCGCACGCTACGTGTCCGACGAGGCTCTGCGCCGCAAGGCCAAGGGCCTGGGGCGGGGCGTCGACCCGCTGCGCGACCCGGCCGAGCGCTCGCTGCGCCGTCGCGTGACGATCGAGCTCCAGCGCCTCAACCACTACCGCAAGTTCGCCCGCAACTATCCGCAACGAGTCGACAGGTCCCGCTGAATGCCCGAGAACGAGAACATGCCCGACAGCACCACCCCCGACGCCACGACTGATTCCGCGACTGACTCCACCCCTGAAACCAAGGTCGAGGCCGGTGCGCCGGCCCCCCAGAAGGCTCAGGCGACTCAGCCCAAGAACAACAAGGGGCGCAAGGGCGGCGAGTCTGAGCAGCCCGAGCAGCCCGAGCAGAAGGTTGACCCGACCGCCAAGCCCGCCCAGCCCGCCAGGGCCGACAAGACTGACAAGCCCAAGGCGCCTCGGCTCACGCACCCCGAGCCGGTGCACTCCACCCCGGACCGCTCCGAGACCCTGCGTCGGGTCGACGGGCGCGAGATGCGTCTGGCCGTGGGCAACAGCCACTTCCCGGTTGAGCAGACCGAGGCCTGGGAGCGCTTCGAGGAGGCCATGGGCCGCCCCCTGTGGGGCCGCTACCTCTATGAGGACGAGGGCAAGCCCGTGGCCGCCATCGCCCTGTACCGCTACGAGATGGGCGGCCAGACTTTCCTGTGGGCCAAGCACGGCCCGGTCTGGCTCAAGGAGCAGTCGCCCGAGCGCGAGGCCCACCTGCGTCGCCTGCTGCGCTCCGTGGTCAAGGAGCGCGACCGCTCCGTGCGCTTCATCCGCATGCACGCCCGCTACCGCGCTGCCGACCTGCGAGAGCTGCTGTCCACCATCACCTATGACCGCACCTACGTCATCGACCTGGTGCCCAAGACACCGGAGAAGATCGCGGCGGTCATGCCCAAGGACGGGCGCCGCGCGGTCAAGCGCGCCGAGCGTGTCGCCCGGGAGGCCGGCTGCACCATCAGCGACGAGACCGGCCTGAGCCGCGAGGAGTTCGACCAGGTCTACGAGGTCCTGCGCGAGACCGCCGAGCGCGACGGCTTCAAGCCCCACGACGCCGAGGTCTACTGGACCATGCTGACTTCCCTGGGGGAGAAGAACGCCCGCCTGTTCGTCCTGCGCAAGGACGGCGTCCCTCACGCCTGGGACCTCATCCTCACCTCGGGCAAGGACTCCGTGGCCTACTACGGCGCCTCCTCCAACGAGTCGCGAACCTTCCGCGGGGCCGAGGCCCTGGACTGGTGGGCCGCCTGCACCCTGGCGCAGGAGGGCTACCGCGGCCTGGACCTCATGGGCGCCGGCTCCACCCGCGTCCCCTCGCTCTACACGGTGGGCCAGTACAAGAAGCGCTACGCCCAGCACGTCACCGAGGTGGACGGGGCCTGGGACGTCCCGGTCTCCCGAGTCATCTACTCCGGGATGTCCGCCGCCAAGCGCCTGCGTGACGCACTGCGCGCGCGGCGTGGCTCA
Organism: Actinomyces sp. HMSC08A09; assembly: GCF_001807465.1. Classification (NCBI taxonomy): domain Bacteria; kingdom Bacillati; phylum Actinomycetota; class Actinomycetes; order Actinomycetales; family Actinomycetaceae; genus Actinomyces; species Actinomyces sp. HMSC08A09. The sequence continues at coordinate 26,955 of NZ_KV789093.1, forward strand.
CGGGAGGACTGAGCCCGCGCGACCACGACGTAGACTCGCGGTCGAACCGGGGTGCACCAGTACAGCGCCCCGCACCGATGCAGCAGAGGAGACGAACCCGTGTCAGACCAGCCCATGATTGAGATCACCCTCGACGGCGCGCCCCGCACCATTGAGGCGGGCATCACGGGGGCGCTTCTCCTGCAGGACACCGTCAAGAAGGACGGCGTCGTCGCAATGCGCGTCAACGGCGAGCCCTGGGACCTGGAGCGCCAGGTCCCGGCCGGCGCCGTCGTCGAGCCCATCACCCTGTCCAGCGAGGACGGCCTCAACATCCTGCGCCACAGCGCCACCCACGTCATGGCGCAGGCCGTCCAGGAGATGTTCCCGGACGTCAACCTCGGCATCGGCCCCTTCATCACCGACGGCTTCTACTACGACTTCGGCGCCATCGATGCCGTCACCCCCGAGATGCTGCGCGAGATCGAGAAGCGCATGAAGCGGATCGTCAAGGAGGGACAGCGCTTCGTGCGCCGTGACATCACCGAGGCCGAGGGCCGTGAGGAGCTGGCCGACCAGCCCTACAAGCTCGAGCTCATCACCACCAAGGGCGCCGGCGCCGAGGGCGCCTCGGTCGAGGTCGGCGCCGGCGGGCTGACCATGTACGACAACGTCCGACGCGACGGCACCGTCGCCTGGACCGACCTGTGCCGCGGCCCCCACCTGCCCTCGACCCGCCTCATCGGGCAGGGCTTCGCGCTGACCAAGTCCTCGTCGGCCTACTGGAAGGGCGACCAGTCCGGCGACTCCCTCCAGCGCATCTACGGCACCGCCTGGGCCAGCAAGGATGACCTCAAGGCCTACCAGACCCGCCTGGCCGAGGCCGCCAAGCGCGACCACCGCAAGCTCGGCGCCGAGCTCGACCTCTACTCCTTCCCCGAGGAGATCGGCCCCGGCCTGGTGGTCTTCCACCCCAAGGGCGCCATGCTGCGCCACCAGATCGAGCAGTACGTCGTCGACCGCCACCTGGACTACGGCTTCGACTTCGTCCACACTCCCGAGATCTCCAAGGGCGGGCTCTTCCACACCTCCGGGCACCTGCCCTACTACGCCGACACCATGTTCCCGCCCATGCTCGCCGACGAGGAGCGCGACGCCGAGGGCAACATCACCAAGGCCGGCCAGGAGTACTACCTCAAGGCCATGAACTGCCCGATGCACAACCTCATCTTCCGCTCCCGCGGACGCTCCTACCGCGAGCTGCCGCTGCGCTTCTTCGAGATGGGCCACGACTACCGCTACGAGAAGTCCGGCGTCGTCCACGGGCTCACCCGCATGCGCGGCTTCACCCAGGACGACTCCCACACCTACTGCACCCCGGAGCAGGCCGGCGAGGAGATCCGCGCCCAGATCGACTTCTTCCTGTCCATCCTCAAGGCCTTCGGACTGACCGACTTCTACCTCGAGCTGTCCACCCGCGACGAGGACGGCGCCAAGAAGGACAAGTTCATTGGATCCGACGCCGACTGGACCGCCGCCACGCAGGCCCTCCAGGACGCCTGTGACGCCTCCGGGCTGGAAGTCGTTCCCGACCCGGGCGGCGCCGCCTTCTACGGCCCCAAGGTCTCGGTGCAGGTCAAGGACGCCATCGGCCGGACCTGGCAGATGTCCACCATCCAGTACGACTTCAACCAGCCCGAGCGCTTCGACCTGGAGTACACGGCCGCTGACGGCACCCACCAGCGCCCCATCATGATCCACTCGGCCAAGCTGGGCAGCGTGGAGCGCTTCATCGGGGTGCTCACCGAGCACTACGCGGGTGCCTTCCCCGCCTGGCTCTCCCCGGTGCAGGTCCGGCTCATCCCCGTGGCCGAGGCCTTCGACGCCTACGTCGACGACGTCGCCGCCCAGCTGCGCGCCCAGGGGGTGCGCGTCGAGGTGGACCACTCCGACGACCGCTTCGGCAAGAAGATCCGAAACACCTCCAAGGACAAGATCCCCTTCACCCTCATCGCCGGGGGAGAGGACGCCGAGGCCGGCGCCGTCTCCTTCCGCTTCCGCGACGGCCAGCAGACCAACGGCGTGCCCGTCAAGGAGGCCGTGGCCCACATCGTCAGCGTCATCGACGCCCGTATCAACGACCCGGCGGGGGAGAAGCTGCACAGTGACTGAGGAAGTGACCGGAGAGACGATCACCGGCCCCGGGGCCGGTGACGGCGTCGAGGTGGAGGCGCCCTTCTACCACGAGGGCGCCCCGCAGGCCTTTCAACGGCTGTGGACCCCGCACCGCATGGTCTACATCGGGGGGCAGAACAAGCCCTCCGATGACACCCCCGCACAGTGCCCGTTCTGCACCGGGCCGCAACGCGGTGACGAGGAGGCCCTCATCGTCCACCGGGGCCAGACCAGCTACGTCATCATGAACCTGTACCCGTACAACACCGGTCACCTGCTGGTGTGCCCCTATCGGCATATCTCCGACTGGACCGAGGCCACCGCGGCCGAGCGTCAGGAGATCGGTGAGCTGACCGCCACGGCCATGAGCGTCGTGCGCTCGGTGAGCCGCCCCCACGGGTTCAACCTGGGGATGAACCAGGGCGAGGTCGCCGGTGCGGGGATCGCCGCCCACCTCCACCAGCACATCGTGCCGCGTTGGAAGGGGGACGCGAACTTCATGCCCATCATCGGTCGGACCAAGCCCGTTCCCCAGCTGCTCGGGGAGCAGCGGGACATGCTCGCCGCCGCCTGGGCCGCCTCGGTCGGGCAGAGCGGGGACTGATCCCCCTGGCCTCGATCGACGTGCTCCGGCAGGCTGAGGGGCGCCCCTGCGTCCTAGTCCGTCCCGTGCCATCACGGCCCGTCTCTTAGACAGTTCCACCCCAGTGTTAAGGACCTCATGCTCGGCAACCACGGCCGCGGCCTGACCAAGGCCCTGTTCACCCGACCCGCCCTCGCGCTCGGGCGGCTCGGGGTGACTCCCAACATGCTCACCGTCACCGGAACGGCCCTGTCCGTGACGGCGGCGGTCACCCTGCTGCCGAAGGGACACTTCGTGGCCGGGCCCCTGGTCCTGCTCGTGGTGCTGGTGGCCGACTCCTTCGACGGCATTCTGGCCCGGGCCACCGGGAAGAGCTCGGTGTTCGGGGCCTTCCTGGACTCCACCATGGACCGCCTTGCCGACGGCGCCGTCCTGGGATCCCTCGCGGCCTGGGCGGCTCTGTCCATGCCTGTCGGCGCGCTGCGTACCGTGACCGTCGCGGCTGCCCTGGTCGCCGTCGTCATGGCGGCCACTGTTCCCTACGCCCGCGCCCGGGCCGAGTCGATCGGCGCCACCGCCTCCGTGGGGATCGCCGAGCGCACCGACCGGCTCCTGGTCGCGCTCGGTTCCACCTTCCTCGTGGGGCTCGGGGCGCCCCAGTGGGTGCTCGCCGCGGGGCTCGTCTACGTGGCGATCGCCTCCTTCATCACCGTGATCCAGCGCGTGCGCGCCGTCCACCGGCAGGTCCGGCAGGGGGATGAGAAGGCATGAGGGTGCGCCTGCCAGCCGTCTCAGACGCCTACCGCCTGGCCTGGCGCGGTACCCGCCACCTGCCCGCGCCGGTGGGCTACGGCCTGGCACACACCGTGGCCGACGCGCTGTGGGCCTGGCAGCGCCTGCGGCGCTCCGCCACCGGGGTGGGACAGCTCGAGCGCAACCTGGCACGCATCCTCCCGGCGGGAACACCGCCGCGCGCGCTGCGCCGCGCCACCCGAGCCGGCATGCGTTCCTACATGCGCTACTTCTACGAGGCCTTCGCCCTGCCCGGTATCACACCGGAGCAGATCCTGGCGCGCGTGCGCACCGACATCGACCCCCAGCTGCACGAGGACGTGCGCGCCGGCAGCGTCGTCATGGCCCTGCCACACATGGGCAACTGGGACCTCATCGGAGCCTGGGCCTGCCGTGAGCTCGCCACCGTCCTGACCGTCGCCGAGCGCCTGGAGCCCGAGGACCTCTTCGAGCAGTTCGTCTCCTTCCGCCAGTCACTGGGCATGCGCATCATCGGCCAGTCCCACGGGGAGAAGGTCTTCGACCGCCTCCTTGAGGCGGCGAGCCAGGGGCACTACGTCGTCGCACTCCTGGCGGACCGGGACCTGTCCTCGGCCGGCATCACCGCGCGGCTGGGTGGCGCCACCGCACGGGTGGCTGCCGGTCCCGCGGCGATCGCCCAGCGCCTGGGACGCCCCCTGTACGCCGCCTCGATCCACTACGAGCCGCTCACCGGCCAGAGGCGCCGTCGGGCTGGATCGCCCTGGGGAATCGTGCTGACCGCCCGCAGGGTTCCGGCGCCCCAGCAGATGGAGGGACGCGAGCAGGTCGTGGCGCACACGCGCGCCTGGGTCGCCGCGCTGGAGCCCCTGCTTGCCGAGCACGCCGAGGACTGGCACATGCTTCAGCCGGTCTTCGACGCCGACCTGGACCAGGAGCGCCTGGCTCGCAGCCACGCCCGCGACCAGCAGGGCGCCCACGAGGAGAACGCATGAGGATCGGTATCGTCTGCCCATACTCCTTCGACGCTCACGGAGGCGTCCAGGTCCACGTCATGGACCTGGCCGGTGAGCTCTTCCGTCGCGGCCACGAGGTACAGGTCCTCGCGCCGGCCTCCCAGGACACCGAGCTTCCCGACTGGGTCACCAGCGCCGGTGACTCCATCGCCATTCCCTACAACGGCTCGGTGGCGCGGCTGAACTTCGGCGCCCTCGTGGCCAGGCGGGCCCGACGCTGGCTGGATGCCGGGGACTTCGACATCCTGCATATCCATGAGCCCATCACCCCCAGCGTCGGGATGCTGGCCCTGCAGGCCGCCACCGGGCCGGTGGTGGGCACCTTCCACGCCGCCATGGACCGCTCGCTGGCCCGTGAGCTGCTGAGCCCGGCGACGGTGCCGCTCATGGAGAAGCTCTCGGCCCGCATCGCCGTCTCCGAGGAGGCCCGCCGCACCCTCATCCAGTACCACGGCGGCGACGCCGTCGTCATTCCCAACGGCGTCAATGTCGGGCCCTTCGCCGACGCCCCCAAGGACGACCCCCGGTTCCTGGGCACGGACGAGGCCCCCACCATCTCCTTCCTGGGGCGTCTGGATGAGCCCCGCAAGGGACTGCGGGTCCTGGCCGATGCCATCCCGACGGTGCTGGAGTCGGTGCCCAGGGCGCGCTTCCTCATCGCAGGGCGCGGGCAGGCCCAGGAGATCCGGGAGGAGCTGGCCCGCTTCGGCGACTCCGTGGTCTTCCTGGGGGGCGTCAGCGACGAGGACAAGGCCGCCATGCTGGCCTCGGCCAGCTGCTACGTGGCCCCGCAGACCGGAGGGGAGTCCTTCGGCATCGTCCTGGTGGAGGCCATGGCCGCCGGCACCCGGGTCATCGCCTCCGACCTCAAGGCCTTCTCCGACGTGCTTGGCGAAGGCCGTTACGGGGCCCTGTTCCACAACGAGGACGGCAGCGACCTGGCCCGAGTCATCATCGACACCCTGCAGGACGCCACGGCCGCTCAGGCCCGCGTCCAGGCGGCCAGTCAGGTGGTCGGCCGCTACGACTGGTCCGCGGTCACCGACGAGGTGCTCGATGTCTACGACATGGCTCTGTCCACCGCCCACACCCGGGTCGAGCCCGCCCCCGGTTCGCGCACCATGCTGGGCCGGTTGCGCGATGCCCTGGACGACTAGCAGCTGATCTCAGGAGTGATGAGGAACCGACCATGGCAGCAAGCATGACGACGGCCGTGACGCAGGCCGTTGATACCCTGGCCGGTGCGGCCACGGCCCTACCGGCACTGTCCGCCACAGGGTCCGGTGTGATGACGGCGCCGATATGGAGCATCGTCGTGCTGCTGGTCGGGTTGGCCGTGATCGCAGGGTGGGCCCTCTACGCCAGGGCGGTTCGGGTGGACCGGCTGCACCGGCAGGTGCTGGGCGCTCGGGCCACGCTTGAGGCCCAGCTCGTTCACCGGGCCGAGGCCGCGGCGGAGCTGGCCACCGTCCCCTCCCTGGATCCGGCTTCCGGACTGCTGCTCAGCCGTGCCGCTCGCGAGGCGCTGGACGCCGAGGGGCCTCTTGTCGATGACGGCCTGGACACCTCCACGCCTCTTGAGGGCACCCCCTCCTCCCATCCTGCTTCCAGCGGCGCGGCGCTCCCGACTCCGACCGCCCGCAGTCGGGCCCTGATCGAGTCCGATCTCAGCCGGGTCCTGCGAACGGTGGTCAGCGAGCCCGCACGCCGCGAGCTGTCCGCCGACCCGCTGAGCCTGCCCGCGCTCAACCGCCTGGACCGGGCCTGCTCCCGCCTGGTCCTGGCCCGCAGGTTCCACAACACCCACGTCAGCGAGGCCCAGGCCCTCAGGGCACGGCTGCTCGTCCGGATGTGCCACCTGGCTGGGCACGCGCCCATGCCCCAGACCTTCGATGCCGACGACGACACCACCCCTGAGGCGCCGCCCGAGCGCGACGACGAGGTGCAACCGAGGTGATTCCATGAGCATGCCCCCCAGTCCCTGGGCCCCCCGGCCCGGATACCGGCGCTCCAGCGCCCTGCCGCAGACCCCAGCCGACTCCGGCCCCCTTCCCGGAGTCGGGCAGCGGTATCAGGTTCATCGTGACTCTCAGGGCACGCCTCCGTCGCGGGCCACGGATCCTGAGGATGGCCGGCAGCAGCACGAGCAGGTGGCCTCCCTCATCCCGCCGGGTATTCCGGCGAGGGTCGGGGCGATCGTCATGCTGACCGCGATCGTTCTGTTCTCAATGCTCACCGTGTACTTCTTCTCAGGGCTTCGGGACGATTTCGGTCCGGTCGTGCTTCCGTCGTTTCTGCTGGCGCTCATCCCCTTGGGCGGGGTGCTGGTGGTCACGATGCTGCTCGCGGGAGTGTTCTGGTACGTCCGCTGGGAGCCCAGGCCTCCCGGTGTGTTCACGGTGGTCACGCTCCTGGTGGCGTTCCTGTGGGGGACGAGCGTGTCCACCCTGTGCTCCTTGGTGGTCAACGGCTGGGTGGCTCGGGTCATCACCGAGGCCATGGGCGACCCGGATACGGCCGGCGTGATTTCAGCACCTCTGGTGGAGGAGCTGACCAAGGGACTGGGTGTCCTGTTCGTCTTCCTCATCTGGCGCCGCACGATCAATGGGACGATCGATGGGGTCGTGTATGCGGCGTTCACCGCCGCAGGCTTCGCCTTCGTTGAGAACATCCTCTACTTCGTTCAGGGGTGGGAGTACGTGGGGACGATTTTCGTCATGCGAGGGGTCCTGTCCCCGTTTGCTCACCTGACCTTCACCTCCTGCACCGGAGTGGCCATCGGCGTCTCCTCCCGCCGGCGCTCTCAGTACGCCTGGGCGTGGATGGCTCCTGTTGGTCTGGTCGGTGCGATCCTCCTTCACGCGACCTGGAACGGGTTCGTTGCCGCGAACTTCGGGGTGTATCTGCTGCTTCAGTTCCCCTTCTACGGTCTGTGCACCGGACTGGTCTCGTGGCTGCGTTGGAGTGAGCGCCGGTCGATGCGCCGCGGGCTGGAGGACTACGCCCGCGCCGGCTGGTTCTCCCCGGCCGAGGTACAGATGCTCACCACCGGCGCGGGGCGCCGGTCGGGCAGACGGTGGGCCGCCACCAGGGGACTGCATGCCTCTGCAGCCATGAACACCTTCCAGAAAGGTGCAGCGGAGCTCGCCCAGCTGCGCCAGCAGGCGGTGGACAGCCACGATCTGGGCGAGCTGTCCGTCAAGGAGACCGAGCTGCTCGACCGGATCAGCCAGGCGCGCCGGTCCTTCCTGGGGGCCGGGTAGAGGGCGGTAGTAGCCGGATGACTTTCCACGGCTCGGGTCTCGCAGCGTGAGCACCGGGGACGGCTGCGCAGGCGCGCGGTAGCATGCTGGGCGTCAGCATTTTCTCGGAGACGTTGCTGCCGCCCCGTGCGGCGGCCGCGGCTCACGGCCGGAGGACCACGATTGAGTACAGAGCAGACCACTCCCAGCACCGGCACCCTCACCGTCAAACGCGGCATGGCGGACATGCTCAAGGGAGGCGTCATCATGGACGTCGTCACGCCCGAGCAGGCCCGTATCGCCCAGGACGCTGGAGCCGTCGCCGTCATGGCGCTCGAGCGCGTCCCCGCCGACATCCGAGCCCAGGGCGGCGTCGCCCGCATGAGCGACCCCGACCTCATCACCGGCATCATCGAGGCGGTCTCCATCCCGGTCATGGCCAAGGCCCGTATCGGTCACTTCGTGGAGGCCCAGGTCCTCCAGAGCCTCGGCGTGGACTACATCGACGAGTCCGAGGTCCTCACCCCTGCCGACTACGCCCACCACATCGACAAGCAGTCCTTCACCGTTCCTTTCGTGTGCGGAGCCACCAACCTGGGTGAGGCGCTGCGCCGCATCACCGAGGGCGCGGCCATGATCCGTTCCAAGGGGGAGGCCGGAACCGGGGACGTCTCCAACGCGGTGACCCACATGCGCACGATCCGCGATGAGATCCGTCGCCTGACCTCGCTGCCCGAGGACGAGCTCTACGTGGCCGCCAAGGAGCTCGCCGCCCCCTACGAGCTCGTCGCCGAGGTCGCCCGCACCGGGCACCTGCCGGTCGTGCTGTTCACCGCCGGTGGCATCGCCACCCCGGCCGACGCCGCCATGATGATGCAGATGGGGGCCGAGGGCGTCTTCGTGGGCTCGGGCATCTTCAAGTCCGGCGACCCCGCCAAGCGGGCCGCCGCCATCGTGCGCGCCACCGCGCAGTTCGACGACCCCGACGTCATCGCCGAGGTCTCGCGCGGACTGGGCGAGGCGATGGTGGGGATCAACGTCGACGAGATTCCCGAGCCCCACCGCCTGGCGGAACGCGGTTGGTGACCGGCCGCCTGGTCGACGGGCGTCACCCGGTGCTGGTCCCGGAGGACTGGGACCAACACCTCGACGCCGGCGAGTGGAGCCTGGGGGAGGACGGTCTGCCCTTCAGGACGGCCGCCCGGGTCCTGGCCGTGACCCAGGACGGCGAGGTACTGCTGTTGGTGGGGCACGACGCCGCGGACCCGGATCACAGCTGGGTCTTCACCCCGGGAGGAGGACTCCACAGCGGTGAGGACCCCCGTGCCGGGGCCGTGCGTGAGCTGGTCGAGGAGTCCGGGATCGAGGTCTCCCCGGAGGACCTGGAGGGGCCCATCGCCCACCGGGAGGCGATCTTCCGCTTCGCCTCAGTCACGTGCCGCCAGGACGAGATCTTCTTCCTCCTGCACCTGCCGACCCGGCGCCCGATCAGGAGGGACGGCTGGACGTGCCTGGAGCGCGACGTCGTCGACTCCATCTCGTGGTGGAGTGCCGAGCAGCTGCAGGCCGCCCAGCAGCGGGGGCAGGAGATCTACCCGGTGCGCCTGCCCGAGATCGTGGAGGAGCTCGCCTCGGGCTGGAACGGCCGGTGCCTCGACCTGACCGATCCGGTGGACCACGAGGTCCTGACCGAGCTCGCGAGCACCCCTCCCCGTTACTGCGACCCCAGCGCCTGAAGGAGCCCGATGACCGACCCGAGCCACGCCCACCGCCCGGCCCACACGATGGACGCCCGCCACCCCCGGGCGCTCTTTCCCGCGCTCGCAGCGCCCGACTCCCGGCCCACGGTCGGGATCCTGGCCCTTCAGGGCGACGTGCGCGAGCACTCCTTGGCCCTCGAGGCGGCCGGAGCGCGACCCGTCGTGGTGCGCCGCGCCGCCGATCTGGGTGAGGCCCCCGGCCACCGGCTTGACGGCCTGGTGATCCCCGGAGGGGAATCGACCACCATGAGTACGCTGCTGGTCGCCTTCGAGATGCTTGCGCCCCTGCGCGAGCTCATTGGCGCGGGCCTGCCCGCCTACGGGTCCTGCGCCGGGATGATTATGCTGGCCGACCGCGTCGAGGGGGCTCAGGAGGGTCAGGCCTTCCTGGGTGGCATCGACATGACCGTGCGCCGCAACGCCTTCGGCCGACAGGTGGACTCCTACGAGGAGGACCTCATCGCCCCGGAGCTCGGCGCGGGGCCGGACCGACCGCTGCGCGCCGTCTTCATCCGGGCCCCCTGGGTGGAGGAGGTGGGCCCGGGCGTCGAGATCCTCGCCACGACCCGCGCCGGACGTGCGGCTGGGGTCGGTGGGGCCGACGGCGGTAGGATCGTCGCGGTTCGTCAAGGATCCCTGCTCGCCACGTCCTTCCACCCGGAGGTCGGAGGCGACCACCGGGTCCACGACGTCTTCGTCTCCATGGTGACGCGCCGGGCCTGAGCAGGACCGGCAGCGCCCTCAGTATCGACTCCCAAGGAGCACTTATGTCGGGTCACTCCAAGTGGGCCACCACCAAGCACAAGAAGGCCGCCATCGACGCCAAGCGCGGCAAGCTCTTCGCACGTCTTATCAAGAACATTGAGGTCGCCGCCCGCACCGGCGGTGGTGACCCCACCGGTAACCCCACTCTGTTCGACGCCATCCAGAAGGCCAAGAAGAACTCGGTGCCGGCGGACAACATCACCCGCGCCGTCAAGCGCGGCAGCGGCGAGGAGGCCGGTGGCGCCGACTGGCAGACCATCATGTACGAGGGCTACGGCCCCGGCGGGGTCGCCTTCCTCGTCGAGTGCCTCACCGACAACCGCAACCGGGCCGCCTCCGACGTGCGCGTGGCCTTCTCCCGCAACGGCGGAAACCTGGCCGACCCCGGTTCGGTGGCCTACAACTTCACCCGCAAGGGCGTCGTCGAGGTCGCCAAGGCCGACGGCGTGGACGAGGACTCCATCCTCATGGCCGTCCTGGAGGCCGGCGCCGAGGAGGTCGAGGACATGGGCGAGTCCTTCGAGATCTACTCCGAGCCCGGTGACATCGTCGCCGTGCGTACCGCCCTGACGGAGGCGGGGATGGACTACGACTCCGCCGAGGTCCAGTTCGTCGCCGGTACGAAGGTGGAGGTCGACGTCGAAGGAGCCCGCAAGGTCTTCCGCCTCATCGACGCCCTGGAGGACTCCGACGACGTCCAGAACGTCTACACCTCGGTGGACCTCAGCCCGGAGGTGGCCGCCGAGTTCGCCGGCGACGAGGACTGAGCCCCTGGACCTCGCCGGCCCCCGGCCGCGCTCGGCTCGCGCCGTCGTCGCCCAGCAGCGGGTCCTGGGTATCGATCCCGGACTGACCCGCTGCGGTCTGGGATGCGTCGATGTCGACCCTCGCCGTCAGGTGCGGCTCGTGGAGGTCGGCGTGGTTCGTACGCCGCCTTCCCAGAGCCCCGAGCTGAGGCTGCTGACCATCACGGAGGCCATTGAGGACTGGATCGCCCGCCTGGGCCCGTCGGTGGTCTCCATCGAGCGGGTCTTCGCGCAGGACAACCTGCGTTCGGTCATCGGGGTCGCCCAGGTCATGGGGACCGCGATGGCCACGGCGGCGCGCGCGGGCCTGGAGGTGGCTCAGCACACGCCCAGTGAGGCCAAGGCCGCCGTCACGGGCTCGGGCACGGCTGACAAGGCTCAGGTCCAGGCCATGGTCACCCGCATCCTCGGCCTCGACGCCCCACCCCGGCCGGCCGACGCCGCCGACGCCCTGGCGCAGGCGATCTGCCACGGCTGGCGAGGGGGCGGAACGGGCACGGACGACGCCACCGAGATGGTCTCCGCCGGGGGAGCGGTGCGTGTCTCAGCCCGTACGCCGGCACAGCGCCAGTGGGCCGCCGCCCAGGCCGCGGCCCGGCGCACCGGCGCCGTCGACCCGCGACGGGTGCGGCGCTGAGGACCCCGCCGACGTGGGGCTGCTAGGATCCGAACGTCTGTTCGAGCCCCGTCGGTGTCCGTCAAGGCGGCCTGAGAGCGCTCGATCCGCTGAGAACCCCAGGAGAAGTCGCCCATGATCGCCTCCCTGCGCGGCACTGTCCTCAGTGTCGGCCTGACCAGCGCCGTCATTGAGACCGGCGGCGTCGGTATGAGTATCCAGGCCACGCCCACCACGCTGTCCGGCCTCAGGGTCGGCGAGGAGACCCTCGTGCACACCGAGATGGTGGTCCGTGAGGACTCGCTGACCCTGTTCGGCTTCGCCGACACCGACGAGAGGGACAGCTTTCGCACCCTGATGAGCGCCAAGGGTGTCGGAGCCAAGCTGGCGCTGGCGATGCTGGCCGTCCACACGCCCAACGCACTCAGGCGGGCCATCGCCTCCCAGGACGTCGCCGCCCTCACACGGGTACCCGGCCTGGGACCTAAGGGCGCTCAGCGCGTCATCCTGGACGTGGCCGACAAGCTGGGCCCTGTCACCGGGGACGATCTGGGGGCCGCGCAGACTGTTGCGCAGAGCGCGCAGGGGGTGGAGGCGATGAGCGACGGCGGTCCCGAGCCCCACGCGGACGTGGTCGCCGCCCTGGTGCAGCTCGGCTGGAACGAGGCCAGCGCGCAGCAGGCGGTCTCCTCCGTGACGGCTGATGCCGCCGATGGAGGCCAGGAGCCGGACATGGCGGCGGTGCTGCGGGCCTCCTTGAGGTGGCTGGGGGGCGGGCACCGTGGCTGAGCCCGATGAGCTCGATGGGCAGCGCCTGGTCGGTGGCGGTGCCGACGCCACCGAGCGCGCCGCCGAGGCGGCCCTGCGGCCTAAGCGCCTGGAGGACTTCACCGGGCAGGAGGTGGTGCGAGGCCAGCTCTCGGTGGTGCTGCGCTCGGCCCTGGCCCGTGGAGTGACCGCTGACCACGTTCTGCTCTCGGGGCCGCCTGGGCTGGGCAAGACCACCTTGGCCATGATTATCGCCGCCGAGGTGGACGGTTCTCTGCGCCTGACCTCGGGGCCGGCCATCCAGCACGCCGGAGACCTCGCGGCCATCCTGTCCTCCCTGGAGGAGGGGGATGTGCTGTTCATTGATGAGATCCACCGCCTGGCACGCACCGCCGAGGAGATGCTCTACCTGGCGATGGAGGACTTCCGGGTCGACATCGTCGTGGGAAAGGGACCCGGCGCCACCTCCATCCCCCTGTCCCTGCCCCCCTTCACCGTCGTCGGAGCCACCACGAGAGCGGGGCTGCTGCCCGCGCCGCTGCGGGACCGCTTCGGCTTCACCGGGCACCTCGACTACTACGGGCCGGGCGAGCTCACCCGTATCCTCACGCGCAGCGCGGGGCTGCTGGGGGTGAGCCTGGAGGCGGACGCCGCCAAGGAGCTGGCCTCACGCTCACGCGGCACGCCCCGAATCGCCAACCGGCTGCTGCGCCGGGTCCAGGACTGGGCGGAGGTGCACGGGCGTCCCGGTCGGCTGGACCTGGAGGCGGCGCGTGGCGCCCTGGATGTCTTCGAGGTCGACGCCCTGGGCCTGGATCGTCTGGACCGCCAGGTGCTTGAGGCACTGTGCACCCGGTTCGGCGGCGGCCCGGTGGGGCTGACGACGCTGGCAGTCAGCGTGGGGGAGGAGCCCGAGACGGTGGAGACCGTGGCCGAGCCCTACCTGGTGCGAGAGGGGCTCGTGGTGCGCACCCCGCGGGGGCGGGCGGCCACGCCGGCGGCCTACACCCATCTGGGACTCGAGCCCCCTGCCGACGGATCATTGTTCTCCTGAGCGACAACCGGGTAATGTGACCATTTTGTAACCGGTTGGTACCCAGTTGTGCCCGACCACTCGCCAACGGTCGGTAAGGCTCTGGCCCGCGTGCCATAGACTCGCCACCGCCGGCCTGTGACAGTCGTAGGTCTGCATCAGCCGGGACTGCCTAGTCGAAACGGAAGAGGCCTCCATGTCGTCGTATTTCATCTGGATCATGCTCATCGGGATGCTCCTGATGATGTGGTTCGTCAGCCGCCGGCAGCGCGCGATGCAGGAGGAGCAGAAGCGCCGTACCGAGAAGGGCCTGGTACCCGGCAACTGGGTTCGCACCATCGGCGGCTTCTACGGCACGGTTGTCGAGGTCGACGGTGACGTGGTCACCCTGGCCACGCCGCTGGGCGACGAGACCCTGTGGAGCAAGCGGGCGATCGCCGCCATCGAGGAGCCGCCCTTCGGCTCCGCCTCCGCCCATGAGGAGTCCGGCTCCGACGTCGAGCAGACTGACAACGACATCCAGGACTCCGAGCAGGACGCGGCCGAGCCGCAGTCCTGATGTCGCGAACCGAACGCTCTGCCACGATGTGAGCGCGGCGGCTCCCCGCGGAGCCCTGCACACCCCACCCGCGCCTGGCGACCAGACTCGCCGAGTCCACCGGAAACGGTGCGTCTCATGGTGGTGCCCGCCAAGCATCCCTACCCCACACTCACCTCAGCCTTCGGGCCATGTGCTCGAGCACACTCCACTCCAGGAAGGGACCACGTGTCCAGTAAGCAGCGAAAGCGCCCAGGGCGCCGCCTCCTGATGTTCATCCTCGTCCTCGTCATCGGTTTCGGTGCGCTCGTGGCGGGAAGCATGAGGCACAAGGCCTCGCTCACCCCCGGCCTCGCCCTCGATCTGGAGGGCGGGACCCAGCTCATCCTGACGCCCACCACCTCCGACGGCTCGGCGATCAGTGACAACGACGTCGAGCAGGCCATCGAGGTGATCCGCCAGCGCGTGGACGCCTCCGGTGTCTCCGAGGCGCAGATCTCCCGCCAGGGCGGTCAGAACATCGTGGTCTCGCTGCCGGGTAAGCCCAGCCAGGCCACTCTGGAGCTGGTGCGCACCTCGGCCGTCATGTACTTCCGCCCGGTCCTGCGCATCCTGCCGGGCAGCGCCCAGCAGGCCGCCAAGAACATCGCCAGCCAGAACCCCTCTGGTGGGCCGACCCCGGCGCAGGCGGCTCAGCCCAGCCCGAGCGCCGGCAGTGAGGCGACTCAGCCGGCAGCGGACTCCGAGGGCGCCCAGGAGGACTCGGGCCAGGGCGAGCAGGCGGCCGCGACCCCGGCCCCCACCGCGCAGCCCACGGCCCAGTCGACGGCACAGCCCAGGACTCCCGAGGAGATCGCCAAGCAGCTGGCGGACGTCAACCAGGACGGGGTCATCTCCTCCGACCCGCTCCCCGCTCAGGACAAGACGAACTCGTCGGACTCCTGGATCACCGAGAAGCTCCTCTACGACGGCTACATGACCGACTGCTCCGACCCGAAGAACCTCACCGGTCAGACGCAGGACCCCAAGGTCGCCGTCATCTCCTGCTCCAAGGAGGCCGGTTCCCAGCACCAAGGCGCCTACATCCTCGGTCCGGCCGAGATCACCGGCACCGAGCTCAAGAGCGCCAACTCGGGTCTGGAGACCGACTCGCGAGGACAGGCCACCCACCAGTGGGTCGTCTCGCTGGCCTTCAACGCCGACGGCACCAAGAAGTTCGCCGAGCTGTCCAAGCGGCTGCTGGCCTACCGCGACCAGGCCAGCGCCGCCGGCGCGCAGGGGGCTCAAGGCGCTCAGAACCAGGACAGCCAGGCCAAGGCCCAGTTCGCCATCGTCCTGGACGGGCTGACCATCATGGCCTCCGGCTTCAACGAGACCGTCCACTCGCCGATCACCGACGGACGGGTCCAGATCACCGGTGGCTTCAGCCAGAACCAGGCCAACACGCTGGCCAACCAGCTCTCCTTCGGCTCGCTGCCGCTGAGCTTCACGGTGCAGTCCGAGCAGCAGATCTCCGCCACCTTGGGAACCGAACAGCTGCGCAACGGCCTGATCGCCGGGCTCATCGGCTTCGCCCTCATCATCCTCTACCTGGCCTGGCAGTACCGCGGCCTGGCGGTGGTGGCCGTGGCCTCCCTGGTGGTGGCAGCAGCCGGCACCTACCTGGTCATCGCGGCACTGAGCGCGACCATGGGCTATCGCCTGTCCCTAGCGGGGGTGGCCGGGCTCATCATCTCCATCGGCATCACAGTCGACTCCTTCATCATCTACTTCGAGCGCGTCCGTGACGAGGTGCGTCAGGGGCGGACCCTGAGGACCGCGATCGATGAGGGATGGAAGCACGCCAGGCGCACGATCCTCGTCTCCGACGCCGTCAACCTCGTGGCCGCGATCGTCCTGTACTTCCTGGCCGTCGGCGGGGTGCAGGGTTTCGCCTTCACCCTGGGGGTGACCACGTGCGTGGACCTGGCCATCATCATCCTGTTCACCCACCCGATGATGGAGTGGATCGTCCGATTCCGCTTCTTCGGCGAGGGGCACCGCCTCTCCGGCCTCGACCCCGAGCACCTCGGGGCGACGTCCTCGACCTACGGCAAGGGACGCGAGGCCGTCGCCGACCGCGTGACCGGGTCGCTGGCGCGTCGCAAGGCCGAGGCCCGCAGGAACGCTGAGAGCACGGAGGACGCGGCTGAGGAGTCCGACGGCGCGGCCGCCGACGACGATGCTGAGCAGCAGGAAGGTGATGCGGTCGATGGCGCGGCCGACAAGGGAAAGGACGGTGAGACGAAGTGAAGTCTCTCGCCTCGCTCGGTAACGAGCTCTACTCGGCCAAGACATCCATCCCTTTCGTCGGCAAACGGAAGATCTGGTATCTCATCGCCGTCGTCATCATCCTGGGCTCGGCCACGCTCCTGGGCACTGTGGGACTGACTCCGGGCATCGACTTCAAGGGCGGTTCGGAGATCACGATCACGGGGCTGTCCTCCCCCTCAGAGCGTCCTGCCAACGAGGTCCTCTCCAAGAGCGACCTGGCGGCCGGCTCCTCGGTGACGACCATGGGGTCGTCGTCGGTGAGGGTGCAGACCTCTGAGCTGAGCAAGCAGCGTCTCGACTCGCTGGCCGGTCAGCTCGCCACCGCCTACAAGACCGACGCCTCCAACGTCTCAGCGACGACCGTGGGACCGACCTGGTCCTCCGACGTCACGAAGAAGGCGGTTCGAGGACTGGTCCTGTTCTTCATCTTCGTCGGACTGCTCATCTGGGCGTACTTCCGCACCTGGAAGATGGCGGCGGCGGCCCTGCTCGCCCTGTGCCACGACATCATCGTCACCGTGGGCATCTACGCCCTGTCCGGATTCGAGGTCACCCCGGCCACGATCATCGGTGTGCTGACGATTCTGGGCTACTCCCTCTACGACACGGTGGTGGTCTTCGACAAGATCCGGGAGAACACCGAGGACTTCGAGTCCCAGAGCCGATCCACCTACGCCGAGCTGGCGAACCTGGCGGTCAACCAGACCTTCATCCGCTCGATCAACACCTCCGTGGTCGGCGTGCTCCCGGTGGCCTCGCTGCTGTTCGTCGGCGCCTTCATCCTGGGGGCGGGAACGCTGCGCGACATCGCTCTGACGCTGTTCATCGGCATGATCGCCGGAACCTTGTCCTCGATCTTCCTGGCCACCCCCCTCCTGGTGGACCTGCGCTCACGTGAGACGCGCATCAAGGAGCAGGCCGCCAAGGTCGCCGCGGCGCGCCAGCACCGTCGGGACGAGGCCGGTGACGACGCCGAGGAACTGGCTAAGATTGACGCGGCTCCGGCCGCCTCACCAGTCACTCCCGGCCACCACCTCGGCGTGGCGGCTCAGCCAAAGAGGAAGAAGAAGCGCAGATGACCGCTCCCGTGGCCCATTCCGAGTCGGTGCCCGAGTCTCTGACCAGGCTGGTCATGAGCCATTTGCGCGAGATTCCCGACTTCCCCGAGCCGGGGGTCCTCTTCCGGGACATCACTCCGCTCCTGGCCGATGGTCAGGCCTTCGCCGCTCTCGTCGAGGGGCTGGCCGATCACTACCGGGGTCGGATCGATGCGATCGCGGGGCTCGAGTCACGCGGCTTCATCCTGGCGGCGCCCTTGGCGGTTCGGCTCGGGGTCGGCATGATTACGGTGCGCAAGGGCGGCAAGTTGCCCGGTCCGGTCATCGGTGTGGACTACGCACTCGAGTACGGCACGGCCCGGATGGAGCTGAGGCCCGAGACCGTCACCAAGGGTGCGCGTGTCCTGGTCATCGACGACGTGCTGGCCACCGGTGGGACGGCCGCCGCCTCCATCTCCCTCATTGAGCAGGCCGGCGCCACGGTGGAGGCCATCTGCATGCTGCTGGAGCTGTCCGATCTGGGTGGTCGCCGCCAGCTCCAGGGGCGTGAGGTCGACTCGATCGTCATCTTCTGAGGCGGCAGCTCGTCGCAGGCCTGCTGCTCGACGGGTAGCTGGGGCTGTTTCTCGTGCGGTGTCGTGATCCTGAAGGACGCGACACCGCACGGTCACCGGCAGTGCCGGCACGCCTCGGTGTGCCGGCCGCTATATGATGCGTCAATGACGGAGACGAAGAACACCCCGGATACGTCAGGTGACAGTGTTGTCCCCGGCTCGCGCGTGCGCAGCCGACTGGCGTGGTTCGGCTCTCGGGGACACTCCACACCGGCGGCCATCGAGCCGCTGCTGCGCGCGGTGCGCGCCAACCATCCCAAGGCCGACACGAGCCTCATCGTGCGCGCCTACGAAGTGGCGGAGAAGGCTCACTCCGGTCAGCGACGCAAGTCGGGGGAGCCCTACATCACCCACCCGGTGGCAGTGGCAACCATCCTGGCCGAGCTGGGAATGACGGCCCAGACGCTGGCGGCTGCCGTCCTGCACGACACCGTGGAGGACACCGACTACACCCTCGAGCGTCTGCGCGCCGACTTCGGCGACGAGATCAGCCTGCTCGTCGACGGCGTCACCAAGCTCGACAAGCTCCAGTACGGTGAGGCCGCCCAGGCCGAGACGGTGCGCAAGATGATTATCGCGATGTCCAAGGACATCCGGGTGCTGGTCATCAAGCTCGGCGACCGCCTTCACAACGCCCGCACCTGGAAGTACGTCTCCGCGGAGAACGCCGCCCGCAAGGCCAAGGAGACCCTGGAGATCTACGCGCCCCTGGCCCACCGTCTGGGGATGAACACGATCAAGTGGGAGCTGGAGGACCGGTCCTTCAAGGCCCTCTACCCGGGCGTGTACGAGGAGATCGAGCACATGGTGGCCGAGCGGGCCCCGGCTCGTGAGGAGTACCTGCGCCAGGTCCGACTCCAGATCGAGGAGGACCTGAGGGTCAACAAGATCAAGGGCGCCGTGACCGGACGGCCCAAGCACTACTACTCGATCTACCAGAAGATGATCGTGCGGGGGAAGGACTTCGACGATATCTACGACCTGGTGGCGCTGCGAGTCATCGTCGACACCGTCCAGGACTGCTACGCGGTGCTCGGCTCCCTGCACTCGCGCTGGACCCCCATGAGCGGGCGCTTCAAGGACTACATCGCCGTCCCCAAGTTCAACCTCTACCAGTCGCTGCACACGACTGTCGTCGGGCCGGGTGGCAAGCCGGTGGAGATTCAGATCCGCACCCACGAGATGCACCGCATGGCCGAGTACGGCGTGGCCGCGCACTGGCGCTACAAGGAGGACCCCAACGCCTCGGGCCCCAGCGCCCTGGGAGGCAGGCCCGGAGACTCCGACCAGGGCGACATGGGCTGGCTGCGTCAGCTCGTCGACTGGCAGAAGGAGACCCAGGACCCCACCGAGTTCCTCGACGCCCTGCGCTACGAGATGGCCGGGGACCAGGTCTACGTCTTCACCCCCCGGGGTGATGTCCTCGCACTGCCGGCGGGAGCCACCCCGGTGGACTTCGCCTACGCCGTCCACACCGAGGTCGGCCACCGCACCGTGGGCGCACGCG
Source organism: Actinomyces sp. HMSC08A09 (assembly GCF_001807465.1). NCBI lineage: Bacteria > Bacillati > Actinomycetota > Actinomycetes > Actinomycetales > Actinomycetaceae > Actinomyces > Actinomyces sp. HMSC08A09. The sequence goes on from NZ_KV789093.1 coordinate 46,499, forward strand.
TCAACAGCCGACTGGTGCCCCTGGACACGCGTCTGGAGAACGGGGACACGGTGGAGGTCTTCACCTCCAAGGCCATCAACGCCGGGCCCTCGCGCGACTGGCTCTCCTTCGTCGCCTCCACCCGGGCCCGCAACAAGATACGTTCGTGGTTCTCCAAGGAGCGTCGTGAGGAGGCCATCGAGGAGGGCAAGGGCGCCATCGCCCGCACCCTGCGCAAGCAGAACCTTCCCCTGCAGCGCCTCATGAGCCACGAGACCCTCATGAACGTGGCCAAGACCCTCGACAAGGTCGACATTGACGGCCTGTACGCCGCGGTGGGGGAGGGACACGTGTCGGCCCAGCACGTCGTCGACACTCTGGTGGCCACCATGGGCGGGGAGGACGGCGCCGAGGAGACCCTCGCGGAGGGGATCCTGCCCACCCGGGCCACGACGCACCGTCGGCCGCGTACGGCCGACGCCGGAGTCGTCGTCGCCGGCATGGATGAGGGCGACGTCTACGTCAAGCTGGCGCGTTGCTGCACCCCTATGCCGGGTGACCCCATCGTCGGCTTCATCACCCGCGGTTCGGGTGTCTCAGTGCACCGGGCCGACTGCCAGAACGTCGAACAGCTCCAGCGCGAGCCCGAGCGCCTCATCACCGTCTCCTGGGCGGATCACGCCCAGTCGGCCTACCTGGTCCAGGTGGAGGTCGAGGCCCTGGACCGTGGGGGCCTGCTCGCCGACATCACCCGAGCGCTGGCAGACAGCCACGTCAACCTGGTGAGCGCCTCCATCGCCACGAGCCGTGACCGGGTCGTCACCGGGCGGTTCGTCGTCGAGCTGGCCGAGGTCGGGCACCTGGACCACACGCTGGCGGCCCTGCGGCGCATCGACGGCGTCTTCGAGGCGCGCAGAAGCCTGTCCACGACACGTCGTCGATGAAGAGGAATGCGGGCTAGTAGGTGCCACGTGACTACTGATCGTTACGTGACGTTCAGTCTGGCACTATGGACTCTTCGTAAGTAGGAGTCTCCAGAGCCATGTGCAGCTGCCTCCATCACGGCAAGCTGGTCGAATTCATCCAGCAAGGATGGCCAACGATTATTGCGAAGACGAAAGGCGATGACTGATGTCACATGCTCCCCATGGTAATCTTTGGGTGAGAATTTGATCTTGCGTCGATCGGAAGAGTGTATGACAAGGTTTCGGGTCTGCCGCCGAGTAATTGAGTAATTATATGAGTATGCTGTTATGTCTCCAAAATCGATTCGAGTTGTTCCGGCAAGGAAGGAGCGTTTCTTGATGAATCCTGGCCCGACCTCGACGTAGTTCACGAATGTTTGGAGGGTTACTCCAGCTCCTACAGTGATAAGGATGAAGGCGCACGTGAGCCATATGGTGCTGACGCCGGCGTCATCGTCAGAAAATGAAGGGGTGACCCATCGCCTGCAGCCGAGCCAGAGGCAGGCCAGGCCGATGAGTAATACCCCTCCGCCGCCGAGCAACTGATGCTGTGGTGGTCTTGATCGTGCAACGCCATTTTCTGACATGTGGAGCCTGTCGCTCGTTCAAAGTGGTTCAATCTCAACCTCATGAGGATGGCGAGTATCATAGCACGGCCGAGAGGGAATGGAATAACAACATGAGTTTCTTCTGCTGGGAGCCATGAACAGCGTCACTGAGGGTGTCATGAAGGCTCAGAATGGTGCTTGCGGTGGTGACTCGAATCAATGTCTTCGAGAATGTGTCGCTGTTTACTGGCGGAATGCGACGGACTCGATGATGTGCTGCGCCCGCGGGCAGCCTCTGCTGGCAGCCCCGCGACAGTGATTGAGCGTGAGCAGGAGACGGACTCGGCTCACTCCGTGGTTGCGGGCGGTCAGGATGGCTTGCACAGCCTGCACCGGTGTCCCCAGACGAGCGATGTCGACGGCGGCTCGGGCGATCGTGGCGCAGGTGATACCCCCGATCACGGTCGTGTCGCAGTGAGGCAGCCGACCTCGTTTAGTCACCAGGTAGGGCAGTCGACTCCGACGACCTCCGGGCAGGCTCACCTCCAAGGAGTCGGGTGGGGGCCCACCGACGTGCACCCACAGGGCAGTGCTCGCCAGAAGCACACCTCGGCAGGGCAGCGCAGCGGCAATGGCCCGCATACGTCCCTCGGCCGAGCGCAGCGTGTCGGCCGGTTGCAAGTTGCCCAGAATGTTGACCAACAGCCGGGCATCAAGGCTGGCGCACCTGAGCACCTCCATGTCCTGAGGCGGAAGCGTGCCCAGAACCGGGGTCAGCGGGCGGGCGGACAGATGGGCCACGGCGGCGTGGCCGGGTACCGGGACAAAACGAGCCATATGCCATCGTGGACGTCAACCGGCCGCGGGCGCCACAGTGAACCGGCCGCCTGTGGATAACCTCGTGGTGACCGCGCGGAATTGACCCTCACGCGGCGGGAGGCTCCACGGTGGATGACACGCACCCGGACACGCGCCAGGTGGAGCCAGTACTGAGGAAGGAGACTACGGTGAAGGACTCTCAAGAGCGTCATGCTGGAGCTGAAAGGCCTGGCACGACAGCCGAGGCCACGGTCGATACCGTGTCGGACGATGCCGACATCGCCATGACGGTCGGAGAGGTCTCAACGCTCCTGGGCGTCAGCGTCAGGGCGCTGCATCACTGGGACGAGTCCGGCCTGGTGCATCCCTCCCAGCGCAGTGCCGCCGGCTACCGGCTCTACAGTGAGGCGGACATCATGCGCATCCAGCAGGTCCTCGTCTACCGGCAGACCGGCATGAGTCTGGCCGACATCAAGGCCGTCCTTGACGAGCCGGGCGCCGACGCACTGACGCACCTGCGCCGTCAGCGCGAGCTGGTGCAAGGACAGATCTCCCACCTGCAGCACAAGCTCAGCTCCATCGACATGGTGATCGATATACAGCAGTTGGGAGCGAGGATCTCCGTGGCTGAGATGGCGGAGATCTGGGGGACCGACTGGGACCCCGTCTATGTCGAGGAGGCCCGCGCCCGGTGGGGTGATACACCGGAGTGGGCCGAGTCCTACCAACGCAAGGCTCGGATGTCTCGCGCCGACTGGGTGCAGGCGCACGAGGAGACCGTCGCTCTGGAGACCGCGCTTGCCGAGGCGATGCGCAACGGCGTCGAACCGGGCAGCCCCGAGGCCAATGCCCTGGCACGGTGGCACCGCAAGGACTTCAACCGGTGGTTCGAGGTCTCCACCTCCAAGCAGGTGCTCATCGCCCGCGGCTACGTGGCGGACGAACGCTATGCCCGCTACTACGACAAGCGCGCGCCGGGCCTGGCGGCCTGGCTCAAGGACGTCATCGACGCCTGCGCCAGGTCCGAGGGAGTGGATCCAGAAACCGCCACCTGGGAGTAGCAGATCGCCCGACCAGCGACACCATGACGAGACGAGACACGAGGCGGGGCCGACACCGGTGGGTGGTATCGGCCCCGCCTCAGGTGCTCCTTCAGTCTCAGAGCTGAGCGGAAGGTGCTCGGCTCAGGCCTTGGCTGAGCGCAGTACCTGCTCGAGCCATGCCCGGCGAGCCGTCAGCGCGGCCTCGGCCTCGGCGATCTTCTTGGCGTCACCGGCGGCCTGGGCGGCTGCCAGGTCCTTCTCCAGACCGGCGATCGCGTCCTGGAGCTGACCGGCCAGGCCCTCGGCGCGGGCCTTGGTCTCCGGATCGGTGCGGCGCCACTCGGCGTTCTCGGCCTCACGGATCGCGTCCTCGACGGCGCGCATGCGGCCCTCAATGCGACGCACGGCGCCGCGGGGGACCCGCCCGGCCTCCTCCCAGGCGTCCTGAATGGGGCGCAGGGCCTTCTTTGCGGCCTTGATGTCCTTGATGGGCAGGAGCGCTTCGGCCTTGGCCACCAGTGCTTCCTTGACCTTGAGGTTCTCGGCGAACTCGGCGTCGACGGCCTCGTCCTTGGCGCGGCGGGCGTCGTAGAAGACCTGCTGGGCGGCCCGGAAGCGGGCCCACAGGGCGTCGTCCTCCTTGCGGGAGGCGCGCCCGGCCTTCTTCCACTCGGCCAGCAGGTCACGGTACTTCGCGGAGGTGCCGGCCCAGTCGGTGGAGGTCTGCATCTCCTCGGCGCGCTTGATGAGCGCTTCCTTGGCGGCTCGCACCTGCGCCTGCTTGGCGTCCAGCTCGCTGAAGAACTGGCGGCGGTGACGGTCGAAGGTGGTGCGCGCGTGGGAGAAGCGCTTCCACAGCCCGTCCTCAGTGGGGCGGTCCAGGCGCGGCCCGCGCCGCTGCGCGGCCTTCCAGGACTCGAGCAGCTCACGCAGCTCGGCGCCGGAGTTCTTCCACTGCGTGCGGGCCGGGTCCTGCTCGGCGATGGCCTCAGCGCGCTCGACGATCGCCGTGCGCTCCTTGAGAGCCTGCTCCTTGGCGGCCGCGCGCTCGGCGGAGACGGCCTCGCGTCGCTCGGCGGCCACGGTCTTGAGTGCGGCGAAACGGGCCCGCAGTCCCTCCAGGTCGCCGACGGCGGCCGGCTCGGTGAGGGACTCGGAGATCGAGGACAGGGTCGAGTCGATCTCTCGGACGCTGAGCTGGGGCAGGCGGGTGGCGAACAGGTCGATGGTCGCCTTGAGGTCCAGGTAGCGGCGCACGTAGAAGGCCATGGCCTCGGCGATCGGGGCATCGGGGAACTGGCCGACCTCGCGCTCGGCGCCACCGTCCTGCACGTAGACCCGGCCCTCACCGTCCACGCGTCCCCACTTGGCGGCGTCCATGGCCTCCTGCGGGTCGACGGCCGGCTCGGCAGGTGCCGCAGGCGCCGCTGCCGGGGCGGGCACCTCGGCCGGGGTCGGCGTGGCGTCCTCGGAGGTGGCCTCGGCGGCCTGAACCTTTTCGGTCGGCTGCTCGGTCTGGGCGGGCTCCTCGGAGGCGGGAGACGCCGGCTCGTCAGAGGACGCCGCTGTGGGCTGCTCGACGGGCTCCGCGGGCTCGCCGGGCTCGGGCTCCTTGGAGGACTCGTTGGAGGACTCGACGTCGGCCTGCGGGGTGCTGGTCTGCGTTGACGCAACGGCCTCAACCGCGGGGTCGGTGGGGGAGGTGTCGGCCGTTGGTGCCTGCTCCGTCGGGCTGGGCGCTGCCGACTCGTTCAGGTCGGTCGGCTGGATGGTCTGTTCAGTGTCTGACTGGCTATCAGGCTGGTTGTCAGACCGGTTGTCGGGCTGGATCCGCTCAGTCACGGGATGCTCCTTCATGGTTGACGGGGAGGGAGCGGTATGACCGCTCCGTTCCGTTCGCGCCCGGCTCTCAAGCCGGGTGGTGGTGAGGTGCCGTCGGAGGACGGCAGTGCCGAAAGTCTACGTTCCCGCTGGCTCCATTCACCATCCTTCGCCCCACTGATTTCAGTTGATTCGTTGAGCGCCGGTGCCCCTCACGAGCGGGCCGGTGTCGGTTGCCCCAGCCTCGTCGCCGGCTGGCGCTGTTAGCATGTGACCATGCTCGCGTGACTCGCCCCTGTGCCCCCACCGCCTCATGCCAAGGACGAGTCATGCCTGCGATCAGTTTCTCCCATGTCAGTTTCTCCTACACCTCCGCCCCCTTGCTGGAGAGCATCAACCTCACGGTCTGCGACGACGAACGCGTCTGCGTCGTCGGCCCCAACGGATCGGGGAAGTCCACGCTCCTGCGCCTGGCCACCGGTGAGCTGTCACCTGACCAGGGGACTGTCAGCATTCCCGAGCAGCCCGGCCCGCAGGCGGCCGACTCGGAGGAGGCGACCGCCACGTCGATCGAGGGCTATCTCGACGCCGTCTGCGCTGAGACTCTGGACGCGCTTGATCGTTTCGAGCGCATGGGCGAGGCCATCGCCCATGCCGGAGCTGAAACCGGCTCCCTCGCCGAGGAGTACGACTCGTTACTGACCCGGCTCGAGTCGCTGGACGCCTGGAACCTGCCGGCTCGACGGGCTGAGGCGCTCGCCGGGCTGGGACTGGGACGCGTGGATACAGGCCGCCTTGTCTCCTCCCTGTCGCAGGGCCAACGGGGGAGGCTGGAGATCGCGGCTCTGCTTCTTTCAGCTGGTCAGGCGCTGGTGCTCGACGAGCCCACCAACCACCTGGATGCCGGTAGCAGTAGCTACCTGAGCGAGATGATGGTGTCATGGCCCGGACCGGTCCTGTTCTCCTCTCACGATCGTGCCTTCATTGACGAGGTGGCCACCGCCGTCGTCGACCTGGACACAGCGCCGTGGCAGGCACTCGCCACCGCCTCCGGGGACAGCGGCCCCATGGGTGCCTACCGGTGTGCGGGGCGATACAGCGACTACCTCGTGGAGAAGGCGCACGCCAGGTCGTCCCACCGCAGTCTTCACCAGCGTCAGCAGGAGCAGCGGCGCAAGCTCGTGCGTCACCGTCGCGACTCCGAGATCGTTGGGCACAGCGGGGCAGCGCCCCGGACCGAGGCCCGCATGGCCCGGAAGTTCTACGCCGACCGCGCCCAGCGCGTCTCTACCCGGCGCCAGACGCAGGACGACCGCCGGCTGGAGGCGCTCGCCAGTACCGAGGTGCGCAGGCCCCGCTCCTACGACCTGCAGCTGGGCCTGAGTGAACCGGCGCCGCGAACAGGGATGGCGGTCTCGGCACGGTCAGCTGCCGTACCCGGGCGCCTTGCACCAGTCACGGTCGACGTCATGGCAGGCGAGCACCTGCTGGTCACCGGCGCCAATGGGAGCGGCAAGTCCACGCTTCTGGCCTGGATGGGTAGACGGTCAGCACCCACGGAGGACTCCGTCGGCAGCCTCACGGTATCCGGTTCGGTGCTCCGGATACCCCAGCATCTGCCGCGGCTCGGCGACCCTGGGATGGATGAGAGCGTGTGGACCGAGGGGATCGGGGACCTCGGCCGGGGCGCACTGCACCCGCGCCTGTGGAACCGTCCCGTCAGCGAGCTCTCCGACGGTAACCAGCGCCGCGTTCAGCTGGCCCTGGCCGCTGCTGCTGGGCCTGAGGTGCTTGTCGTCGACGAGCCCACGAACTACCTGGACCTGGACGCCCTCGAGATGCTCGAGGCCGCTCTGAGGACATGGACGGGCACGCTCATCGTCGCCAGCCACGACCGCTGGCTCATTGAGCACTGGTGGGGGCGGCGGCTCCACCTTCGGTGAGCCAGCCGGGTCATGCGGACCGGAGCAGCTCTTTTACCCGTATCGTCACTGTTCCCAGACGACCCAAGTAGGGTGGGGGCATGATCTTGGAGCGCACCATCGCACCCGTGTTCGCCGCCAACTGCTACGTCCTGGCCGCAGGTCCGGGCGAACCCGCCCTCGTCGTCGACCCCGGAGCCGGTGCCGCCCGCGGCGCCCTGGCCCTGCTTCGCTCCCATCGGCTCACCCTGAGCGCCATCCTGCTCACCCACGGTCACGCCGACCACGTGTGGGACAGCCAGGCGCTCATCGAGGCCGCCCACGCCGAGGGCCTGCTCACCAGTGACGACGCCGTCGACGTGCCGGTATACATCCCCGAGCGCGACCGCTACCGGCTCGAGGAGCCCGATATCACCACCGGTATCAGCGCCAACGGCATGACCTTCACCGACATGGCCGGCAGCGAGTGGAAGCAGCCCGCCGACATCCGTCTCTTCCCGGGAGACGGCTTCTCCCAGGCCATCGAGCTGGCCCCCGGTATCGCGCTGCGCGCGGTCCCCGCCCCGGGCCACTCGGAGGGCTCCACGCTGTTCTTCTTCGAGGCCCGCCTGGCCGACAACGCCCTGCTCTACGAGGCCGAGGTCATCGATGACGACCCTGCCGTCGCCGACGAGGAGCACTCCTACCTCATGGCCCTCGACGGCGACGTCATCTTCAAGGGCTCCGTCGGACGCACCGATCTGCCCGGCGGGGACCAGGTACAGATGCTCGCCACCCTGCGCTTCCTGGCCAACGCCGTCGACCCGGCCACCATCCTGCTGCCCGGGCACGGCGCAGTGACCACCATGGAGCACGAGCACCACGGCAACCCCTACCTCGCCGAGGCCAAGATCCGTGGGGGAGACCTCAAGGCCTGATGGCGCCAGGGCCCGACGGCGACGCGCAGGCTCACTGCTCGTCATGACACAATGCGGACCATGGCACAGGTACGACAAGCTCTCTCCTCACTGTCCGGCTTCCCCGAGTGGCTCCCCGCGGGCCACATCGTCGAGCAGCACTTCGTCGACATCCTGCGCCGCACCTTCGAGCTCCACGGCTTCAGCGGCATCCAGACCCGCGCCGTCGAGCCGCTGAGCGAGCTGACGAAGAAGGGGGAGACCTCCAAGGAGGTCTACCTGCTCAGCCGCCTTCAGGCCGATCCCGCCGACGCCGAGTCCGAGACGGATCCGCGCAAGCAGCTGGGGCTCCACTTCGACCTGACCGTCCCCTTCGCCCGCTACGTCGTGGACAATGCCGGGCTGCTGACCTTCCCGTTCAAGCGCTACCAGATCCAGAAGGTCTGGCGCGGGGAACGGCCCCAGGAGGGACGCTTCCGCGAGTTCATCCAGGCCGATATCGACATCGTCGGTGACGGCGCCCTGCCGCTCCACCACGACGTCGAGGTCCCCCTCATCATGCACGAGGCGCTCAGCGCTCTGCCGGTGCCCGCGGTCACCATCCACGTCTCCAACCGCAAGGTCGCCCAGGGCTTCTACCAGTCGATCGGGATTGACACCGACCGGCTCATCGAGGTCCTGCGCGTGGTCGACAAGCTCGACAAGATCGGTCCCGAGAAGGTGGCCGCCGAGCTCACCCAGAGCGTCGGCACCACCGCGCAGCAGGCGGCACAGGCCCTCAGGCTCGCCACCATCACCGGCACCGATGGTCAGGACGTCTCCGATCAGGTCCTGCGGGCGCTGGCCGGCGCCGAGCCCACCGAGCTCCTCATCGAGGGCCTGGCCGAGCTGACCGCCCTGCTCGAGGCCACTGGACGCCGCCGCCCCGGCGCCGTCATCGCCGACCTCAAGATCGCTCGCGGACTGGACTACTACACCGGCACCGTTTACGAGTCCTTCATGGCAGGCCACGAGGATCTGGGCTCAGTGTGCTCCGGGGGCCGCTACGACTCCCTGGCCACCAACGGCAAGCGCACCTTCCCCGGTGTGGGCATCTCCATCGGTCTGTCCCGGCTCCTGGCCCGCGTCATCGGCGAGGGCCTGGTGCAGGTCAGTCGAGCCGTGCCCACGACGGTGCTCGTGGCCGTTACCGACGAGGCCCACCGCTGCGCCTCCGACGCCGTCGCCGATGCGCTGCGCGCCCGCGGCATCAGCGCCGACGTGGCCCCCAGCGCCGCCAAGTTCGGTAAGCAGATCAAGGCCGCGGACAAGCGTTCCATTCCCTTCGTCTGGTTCCCCGGTTCTGAGGGAGCCCCCGACTCGGTCAAGGACATCCGCTCCGGTGAGCAGGTCGAGGCCGACGCTGCCACCTGGCAGCCGCCCACTGACGACGCCGCCCCCCGGATCACTGTCAGCCCGGCTGCGGATTGCTCCCCGGCCGATGGCCAGGACGGCTGCGAGGTCGACTCAGCCTCATGACCACGAGCCGGAGCGAGTCCAGCAGCACGCACCACGTCCAGCAGGCGACCATGGCGCTGTCTGCTCTCCGGGACAGCCTGACGGCCCTGTCCATGCCCTATGTCCTTCAGGGAACCGCCGCCGCCTCGGACAAGGCCACGCTCATCCGTGACCAGCTCGGTGACTACGTCCTTCCCCGCCTGGCCAGCCTGGACGCACCGCTGCTGGCCGTGGTCGGCGGCTCGACCGGGGCCGGCAAGTCGACCCTCGTGTCCTCGCTCGTTCGCCGGCACGTGGCCAGGGCCTCGGCGATCCGCCCCACCACGCGCCGCCCCCTGCTGCTGCACGCACCGACCGACGCCGCCTGGTTCGACACCGACCGGGTCCTGGGGTCTCTGTCGCGCATGCGCGTGGACGCCGACGCACCGGCGAGCCCGGCCACCGATCACACCCCCAGAGAGCTCGAGCTGCGGGCCTGCGAGGGGCTGCCCGAGGGACTGGCGATCGTGGACGCACCCGACGTCGACTCCGTGGTCGAGGACAACCGGGACCTGGCTGCCACGCTCCTGGCCGGGGCGGACCTGTGGATCTTTGTCACCACGGCGGCCCGCTACGCCGACGCCGTTCCCTGGGAGCACCTGCGGGCCGCGGCCGAGCGGCACATCACGGCCGCCATCGTCCTGGACCGCGTACCGCAGGGCGCGCAGATCGAGGTGGAGGCCGACCTGCGGCGCCGGCTCGCGCAGGCGCACCTGGCCGAGGCACCGGTCTTCACGATTCCCGAGACCGCTCTGGACGATGACGGCTTCCTGCCCGAGTCCTGCGTCTCGCCGCTGCGCCAGTGGCTGGGGGCGCTGGCCTCCGACGCGGCCGCTCGCCAGGACGTCGCGCACCGCAGCCTGACCGGCGCCATTGGTTCCCTCCTGGCGCAGAGCGAGCTGCTCGCCGTCGAGCTGGCCTCCCAGGAGGCCGAGCACGCCGAGCTGCGGCGAGCAGCCACCTCCGAGCACGATGATGCTCTCGAGCGGGTCATCGAGGCCACCGAGGACGGCTCCATGCTGCACGGCGAGGTGCTGGCCCGCTGGCAGGAGTTCGTGGGCACCGGAGACCTGTTCCGGTCCTTGGAGGTGCAGGTGGGGCGGGTCCGCGACCGCGTCACGTCGCTTCTGCGGGGACGTCCGGCGCCGGCCAAGCGCGTCGAGCAGGCGATCGGCTCCTCCCTGGTTGAGCTCCTGGTTGCCGAGTCCCAACGGGCCTGCCTGGCCACGGAGCGCTCCTGGAGACGAGCCGGCACCTCCCAGCAGGCGCTCAACCGGGCTCTGGCGGAGGTGCCCAGCCAGACCGGCCTGGAGGTCGTCGCCGCGGCCCTCGTCCACGACTGGCAGCGTCAGGTTCTCACGCTCGTTCGATCCGAGGGTTCTGACAAGCGGCTCACTGCCCGCTTGTTGTCCCTGGGGGTCAACGGCGCCGGAGTCGTCCTCATGATTCTTGTCTTCGCTCACACCGGCGGACTGACCGGGGGAGAGGTGGGGATCGCGGGAGGTACCGCCATCCTGGCCCAGCGCGTTCTGGAGGCCGTCTTCGGGGACCAGGCGATGCGCGGTATGACCAAGCGTGCCCGGGAGGATCTCAGCGAGCGTGCCACGGCTCTGTTCGCCAACCAGGCGAAGTGCTTCACCGATGCTCTGCCGCTGCCCACCCCCAGCGCCGATACGCTGCGAGAACAGCTTCAGGCCTGCCAGGAGGCGGCCACGTCCTTGCGCGCCCTGCCGGCTGCCCGCGGTCGCCGGACGGCCGGGAGGAGGGCCAGGTGACCACCGACCGCTCCGAGTCGTTGGACCTGCCTCAGGTTCTTGAGGACCTGGCCAGGGCGGTCGATCTGGGTGAGCAGCTCGGTCTGGGCGAAGAACTCACCCAGGCCCGGGACGTCCTCACGCAGGCCTCCCACCGTCGGCGTCTAGCGCCGCAGACCACGGTGGCGGCCCTTCTCGGGGCGACCGGGTCGGGCAAGTCGAGCCTGACCAACGCCATGGCCGGCTCCGAGGTGTCCCGAACCGCCCGCACCCGCCCGACGACGACCCAGCCCCTCGCCGTCGTCCCGGACACGGCCGCTGAGGCCACTGAGCTGCTGGACTGGCTAGCCATCAACCACAGAGTGCGCGTCGACGGCGGCTGGGCCCTGGGCGAGACGACGGTACTGGTCGATCTGCCCGACATCGACTCCGACGAACCCGCGCACCGGGCCATCGCCGAGCGCATGGCGGGCAAGGTCGACGTCCTGGTGTGGGTCCTCGATCCGGAGAAGTACGCCGACGGCGTCGTTCATCGCGACTTCCTCATCCCTATGGCGGCGCACGCCGAGGTCATGGTGGTCGCCCTCAACCAGGTGGATCGGCTCGACCCCGAGAGCCGGGACGCAGTGCTCGCCGACCTCAGAAGGATCCTGGACCGAGAGGGTCTTGGAGCCGTCTCAGTGATTGCCGTCAGCGCCCGCACCGGACAGGGCGTAGAGACCCTGGCACGCACCGTGGCCTCGGTCGCCTCGAACAGGCTGGCCAGTGCGCGAAGCCTTACCGCCCACGCCCGGCGCGCAGCCAGTGAGCTGGGGGAGCGCACGGGGCTCATCGCTCCATCCGGCCGCGGTGCGCCAACACCGGGCCCGGTCGACCAGCAGGAGCCGCAGGTACGTCATTCCCTCACTGCCCTGCGGCAGGCGGCCGCGAGCCTCGCCGGGGTCGACGTCGTCTCACAGGCGGTTGAAGGATCGGACCGTCACCGGGCCAGCACCCGAGTCGGCTGGTTCTGGCTGCGGTGGATCGGGCACCTCAGACGCGACCCGCTTCGAGCCCTTCACCTGGGGACCGGGCGCCCGCCGGCCCCGAAGTCCGCAGACGCGGAACGATCCGACGGCGCCACGGGCTCCGGCGTCATCGACCTGACCTCCCTGCCCCCCGCAGGACCTGCCGCAACGGGCAGGCTGCGCAGCAGTGCTCACGTCTACGCCGTGGCGGCCTGCTCCGCCCTGCCCGGTGACCTGGCCGCTCAGGCCGTTCTGCGCAGCGACGAGCGCGCCGAGAGGCTTGCCGAGCCTCTGGATCTGGCTGTGGCCCAGGTGGACTACGGGGCGTGGAAGCGCCCGGCCTGGTGGGGGCTCGCCAACGTACTGCAGTGGGTGACCGCACTGACGGCACTCATCGGCGGGCTGTGGCTCGTGGCGATTCACGTCCTGGAGGACTATCTCCTGCTCATCAGCATCGACGTTCCTCGCTGGGGGACAGTCCCCTGGCCCACCATCCTCCTGCTCGGAGGTCTGCTGATCGGGCTGGTCCTGGCGGGGCTGGGAACGTTCCTGGCCCGCCTTCAGGCCAGGCGTCACAGCAGGCGGATCATTGAGAGCTTGCGCCGGGCCACCGACGAGGTCGTCGACGTCGAGCTCGTTGAGCCGCTCAGGACCGAGACGCAGGGATGGGCCGAGCTCACGCGGGTTCTGGAGCGAATCACCTCTGGGTGACACCATTGGCTCGCACTGAATGATGTCATGATGGCATTACGGTCTCTGGACAGGCGTGGTTAATGGTGTCAACATGGTGTCATGCGTTTGGATGCCTACACCGAGACCTTGCGCCGGACCCTCGTGGAGATCTCGTCCCTGGGCGACGAGCGGACTCAGGAGGTAGCCCACTCTCTGACGGCTGCGCTCGATCCGGCTCTACGACTCGTCACTCTGCAGATGCTCGCGGATACCGTCGATGAGCTCAACGGTGAGCTCGACGGCGTACACGTCGCCGTTGTGATGGACGGCTCGACCCCTCATCTCCTGGTCAATCAGGCAACGCCGTTGAACCAGGACGCAGAAGCCGTCGGTGTGCCGGTGCAGAACACTTCTCAAGTGTCTCAGGAACCCATGGCCCAGGAAGGTAACGAGGTTCGCACCACACTGCGCCTGCCCGAGTCCCTCAAGCAGCAGATCGACGTCGCAGCCCGCGCCCAGGGGCGCTCGGTCAACGCCTGGCTCGTCGAGGCGGCTCGCAGCGCGCTGGCAGGACATGAGTCGCCGTCAGGCTCATGGAGCTCAGCGGGTACCTGGACCGCTGGCACCGGGACCGCTCATGGCGCCAGTGAGTTCGACGGCGCCGGAAATCGCTCCGGCCGGCCCACTGGCCCGACAGGGCGGCAGACCTCGGGGGTGACGCTCACTGGGTGGTTCGGCTGACCCGTACCGCCGCATCGTCTGCCACTGACCTACGCATCCCCGTTGCCCCACTCGTCCGCCGCCCGATCCTGTCGTGGCGGAGCGCGCAGATACCCGGAACCCGAGGAGAACTCCAATGCCGATCTGGACCTTCGACCTTCCCGATGACGCCCAGCCGAACCTCATCCTGGACCTGTCCTCCCTGAGCGTGGTGACCGCGCCGGGGGCTGGGCGCTCGATCACTGTCGAGGCTGATGAGCCTCTGGAACCGCTTCTGGATGTCACTGCTGACGGCGCCATGGTGACCATCCGTCAGATCGCGCTCGTGGGGCGTGAGCGTTTCGCTGGTATCTGGCCGTGGGGTCCGGAGACATCTCGTGTGCGTGTGACGGTGCCCGACCGCACCCGCCTTGATGCCAGTATTGATGCCGGATTGATCAGTGCGGAGCACCGGTGGGAGCAGGTGCGGGTGCGTACCTCGGCAGGGTCCATCCGACTGGGTGACTGCGTGAGTGCCCAGGTGCACGCCGACGCCGGTTCCATCGTCATCGGCACGCTCCATGATGGAAGTGTGAGGGCCCAGGCCGGCTCGGTGCGCATCCGCTCCACGACCGGCACGGTGTCGGCTCACACGGAGGCCGGCTCCGTCAAGGTCCTTGAGGCGTATGAAGGATTCCTGGACCTGTCCAGTCAGCTGGGCACTGTGTCGGTGGGAGTACCCGAGGGGACTGCGGTTCTGGCCGACTGCCATTCCGAGTTCGGCCGGGTGTCCACTGACCTGCCTCGTCAGCGCAACCCTGAGTCGCTTGAACGACGTCTCGAGCTACGGGCTCGCGCCCAGATGGGGACCATCCGGATCCGTCGAGCCTGATCGGCCACCAGCGCGACGATCACCGTCGGCAGCACGGGCTGGGGCGACAACTCATGTTGTCGCCCCAGCCCGTCGTGTCAGTGAGTAGCAGGGTACTCAGCGGTCGCCGCGCCCTCCGCGGAAGCCACCCCGGTGGCCGCCGAAGCGGTTCTGGTTGCGCTCGCCGTAGCCACGGCGCTCGCCCCGGTGCCCGTCGCGGTCGTAGCCGCGGCCACCCCGGTCCTCGCGCCGGCCACGGAAGCCGTCCCGATCGCCACGGCGCTCATCCCACCGACGGTTGTCACGGCGCTCCCCGCGCTCCGAGCGGTCGTAGCCGCCCCTGCCGCCGCGCCCATCACGGTCCTTCCAACCGCGCTCGCCGTCCTCACGGCGGGGACGGAAACCGCGTTCCGACCGCTCGCCGCGGTCGCTGCGGTCGCCACGGTCCTTGCGGTCCTCCCAGTCGCGCCGCTTAGGACGCCGCTCGGCGCCGTTGGGGCTGGACCAGCCGTGCCCCGGACCCTCGTCGGGACGGATCCGCAGCTCGCGGCCGGCAAAGGTCGCCCGCCCCATGACGCTCAGCTGCTCGGGGCTGAGGTCGGCGTAGATCGTGACCAGGGAGAAGGACTGAAGGATGTCGATCTTGCCGATATCGGAGCCCTCGATACCGCCCTCGTTGGCCAGCGCGCCCACGATCGCTCCGGGCAGGACCCGGTCGCGGTGCCCGACCTCCACGCGGTAGACGGTCCCGGGGCCCTCGTGCTCGCGGCGCCCGGAACGCGTGGCCGAGCGGCGTCCCTCGCCGCGGTCTCCTCGCTCTGCGCGACGGCTCTTCTCCCGGCCGCCTTCGAAGGAGGCCGACAGGAAGGTCCCCTCGGAGTCGAGGTTCTCCTCCCGGCGGGCGCGCTGGGGGCGCTCACCGCCCCGCTCCTCGCGCCTGCGCGGTCCCTCGTCTCCCACGGCCAGGGCCAGCAGCGTGGCTGCCAGCTCCTCGACGTCGATGTCCAGCTCCCGGGCGGAGTCGGCGACCAGCGGCAGGTACATGTCCAGACGGCCGCGCTCGTGGCGTGCGGCTGCCTTGGACAGGAGCTTGCGGGCGCGGTGCTCGGAGACGTCCGCGGGGGAGGGCAGGGTGATCTCCTCCAGACGGCTTCCGGTGAGGCGCTCGATCTGGCGGAGCTTGCCCTTCTCCTTGGGGGTCAGGAAGGTGACGGCCTCGCCGTGGCGGCCGGCGCGGCCCGTGCGACCGATACGGTGCACGTAGGCCTCGGCCTCGCGGGGCACGTCGAAGTTGACCACCAGGCCGATGCGGTCCACGTCCAGGCCTCGGGCGGCGACGTCCGTGGCCACCAGCACGTCGAGGGTGCCGGCGCGCAGCCGCTCCACCAGGCGCTCGCGCTCGCGCTGAGGCACGTCACCGGAGATCGCGGCGGCCTGGATGCCCCGGCCCGCCAGCTCGATGGCGACGTCCTCGGCCGTGGACTTGGTCCGTACGAAGACGATGGCGGCCTCGGCGTCGGTGACGGCCAGGACCCGGGAGACGGCGCCGATCTTGTGACGGAAGGGAACCACCGCGTAGGTCTGGTGGACGGTGGCGACAGTGGAGGCCGGCCTGGAGACCTCGACCTGAACGGGCTCGTGGAGGTGCTGGCGCGCCACGGCCTGGATGGCCGGCGGCATCGTCGCGGAGAACAGGGCGGTGCGCCGATCGGCGGGAAGAGACTCCGCAATCGTCTCCACGTCCTCGGCGAAGCCCATCCGCAGCATCTCGTCGGCCTCGTCCAGGACGAAGTAGCGCACGTCGTCGAGCTGGAGCGCGCCCTTATCAATGAGGTCGATGACGCGGCCGGGAGTGCCGACGACGACCTGGGCGCCGCCCTTGAGCGCGCCGATCTGGGGGCCGTAGGGGGCGCCGCCGTAGACGGCCACCACCTCCAGTCCGCGGGAGCGGGCGGCCATATCAGTGATGGCCTCGGCGCTCTGGAGCGCGAGCTCGCGGGTGGGGGCCAGAACGAGCGCCTGAACGACGTTGTCACGCGAGTCGACGGCGTCGAGCAGCGGAAGCCCGAAGGCCGCCGTCTTGCCGGTTCCGGTCTGGGCGACGCCGACGACGTCACGGCCGGCCAGCAGAACCGGGATCGCCTCCTTCTGGATGGCGGTGGGGGTCACGAAGCCCATGTCGGTGACGGCCTTGAGCAGGTCACCGGGAAGACCCAGGTCGGCGAAGGTGATCTCCTCATCCTCGTGAGCGGTCCTCACCTCGCTCTTGTCCCGGTCGCGCGGCGAGGCGGCGCGCTCGACGTCGCGCTGGTGGCTGTCGGAGTCGGCATCGGTGTCGATGAAGGGGGTGTGGCCGTCAACCTCGTCCTCATCAATGTCGACGCCGTCGTCCTCATCGGAGTCGTCGATCCCGTCCTCCGGGTCGGCCTCGGGGAGGTCTCGGTCGACGTCGTCCGCCTCCTCCTCGTGGTCGACGTCCTCCGGGTCCTCAGGGGAATCGGAGGAGGCAGGAGTGGCGAAGTCCTCGGGGGAGGAGGTGGTGCCGTCGCGGTGGTGCGGCGCGGCGACAGTGCTCTCCTCGTCGTTCTTGGTCGGGCCGGTCTGCTCGCCGCCGGAGAGCTCGGCGGAGAAGAGCGCATCGAGGCTGAGGGGGCCGTTGCCGTCCTTGCTCTGAGCGTCGGAGGCGCCAGGCGCAGTACTGCTGGAGTGAGTCATGAAGTTATCCCATATCTGTCCCCATGAAGATGGTGGGGACCGCGGCGGAGTGTGGGGGAGGACCTTTTGTCCTCCGCTCTTTGCCGTACCTGGCCCACCACACTCGCCCCGCACCCGGACTGGCCGGGTGACTCATGGGCTAACACGCACAGACTCACGGGATACTCGTGCCGCACACCGGGTGCGGCAGGACCCGAACGGGGTCAACAGGGCACGGATCGCTCCTGCGCCCAGGCTACGGGAGAATCAGCGGAACTCCGCGCTCCACGGGCTGGATCACAGGTGAGGTCGGTCTCGTGGCCCGTTCACCGCCCCAGCAGGCCGAGGATCTTCCGACGCAGCTCGCGGACCTCGTCACTCGACTCGTCGTGCTCGGGCACCTCGATGTCGGCGACGACGCGCGCGGGGCGCTCTGACAGGACGACCACTCGGTTGGACAGGCGCAGGGCCTCGTCCACGTCGTGGGTGACCAGGACGGCGGTGAAGCGCTGGGACTCCCACAGCCTGAGGATCTCGTCCTGGAGCTGGAGGCGTGTCAGGGCATCGAGCTTGCCCAGGGGCTCATCCAGGAGGAAGAGCCGGGGCCGGTTGACCAGGGCTCGGGCCAGTGAGGCCCGTTGAGCCATACCGCCTGAAAGCGTGGCGGGGTAGGAATCGGCGAAGTCCCGCAGCCCCACGAGCTGCAGGGACGCCTCCACCCGGCGTCGGTCGCGCTCCACCCGGCCTCTCGCCTCAGGGCCCAGGGCGACATTGTCCCGCACGGTCCTCCACGGCAGGAGCGTGGCGTCCTGGAACGCGAGCGCGCGCAGAGGCGAGGGGCCGTTCACCTGCGTGGAGTCAGCGGTGACGCTGCCCTCGACGGGCTGCTCCAGCCCGGCCAGCAGTCTCAGGATCGTGGACTTCCCACAGCCGGACGGCCCCACGAGTGAGACGAACTCCCCGGGTGCCACCGTCAGGTCGATGTCATTGAGGACGGCAAGCTGATCCGGCTTGGCAGCCTCAGCCTCATAGCGAGCCCTCGCAGCGGGGGAGAACCGGCGCAGCAGCAGATGGAGCCACCCGTGCTCCAGGTCATGGGACAACGGGTAGCTGTGGGAGACACCAGCGAGATCGACCTGTGCGCCGCGGGGGACGGACGGAGTCGAGACCTGCGGCGCGGCAGTAGCCGCCGACGAACCAGCAGACATCGGTTCACCACCTCACAAGGTTCTGCTGCCATGCCAGCAGCGAGGAGCGGATCTTGAACAGCAGGACCATGAGCGTGCGGCAGAAGGTCACCAGAATGATGAGGCCCACGTACATCCGGGGGTAGTCCGCCCAGCCCTTGACCCAGTTGATGTACCAGGCCAGGCCCTTGTCGACGCCGGTCAGCTCGGCGGTCATGAGGGCGGCGAGCGAGGTTCCCAGTCCCGTGAACAGGCCGGTGAGCATGTCTGGTAGCGCGGAGGGCACGGCCACTCGTCTGATGAGGAAGAACTCGTCGGCTCCCAGTGTGCGGGCCATGTCGATGTAGTCGCGGCGCACGGAGCGAACTCCCGCCCGAGTCATGGTCGCCATGGGGAACCAGGCGCCGAAGCCGACGATGAAGGCTGCCGAGGTGTACGTCGTCGGAAGCAGCAGCAGCGCCAGCGGAAGCA
This sequence comes from Actinomyces sp. HMSC08A09, assembly GCF_001807465.1. Taxonomy (NCBI): domain Bacteria; kingdom Bacillati; phylum Actinomycetota; class Actinomycetes; order Actinomycetales; family Actinomycetaceae; genus Actinomyces; species Actinomyces sp. HMSC08A09. Next base: position 65,383 of record NZ_KV789093.1, read on the forward strand.
GAGAGGCCGCGGGAACTGGGCCGATGGTCTGAAGGAGCGGATGGAGCCAGTAGTCGGCGCGCCTCGACCAGCCCATGAGCAGGCCTGTGAAGAACCCCAGCACCGATCCCGCCGTGTACCCGATGATGAAGAGCAGCGCCGAGGCACCCAGGCAGCTGAGCAGCAGCCTCCAGTCTCCGAGGAAGGAGGCAATGAGTACTTCTGGGGCGGCGAAGTACGGGGGCGTGAGCAGTCCGAGCTTGGATGTTGTCAGCTGCCAGACGATGAACCATGCGCCGGCGGCGTTGATCCAGGGCAGGAAGTGCGTCAGAGACCTCGCTGCCGAAGAGGCCGGTCGGACCCGTGCGGTGAGTGTCCACGCGATCAGGGCGGTCAGCCATGCCCCGGCAAGGACTGCGACTGGAGTGGTTGACTCCTTGCGGAGAAGGTCGGCTTCCGGCAGGGCGATGAGGAGGACCAGGTAGGCCGACCACAGGAATAGCGCCGTCGTGCTCACAAGCGCGCCTGCGCTGGAACGGCGATCGCTTGGTGCGCTCTGCCTGGCTGTGGAGGAGGGCGGTCGTGGATGCCCATCGTCGACGGGCTTGGAGGACTCGGTCGATGCGGTCGCGGGAGTCACTTCAGTGGGCATCGTCACTCAGTCCTTGATGCCGAGGTCGGCGACGACGGTGTCGGTCAGCTTCCGGGCGGAGACGTCGGATGCGATGAAGCCGGTCCCCTTGAACTTCTCGATGCCGGGCTCGATCGCGGCCCGGAACCTGGAGGCCGAGGCCTTGAACCCGTATGTCTTAAGCACCCGGACGACGACGTCCTGGTCCGCGGCGACGTAGTCGTTGTCAACCTCGATCTTGGCGATCTCCTCGATGTGGCCCGGTACGTAGGCCGAGCCCTTCAACCAAGCCTCGGTCAGAGCCTTCGCCTCCTTGGGCTGCCGATGTACGAAGTCCCCGTTGAGTGCCACCGAGCAGCAGAACTCCTCAGCGTCGTTGTTGGCCAGCTCACGGGCCGTCCCGTTGAAGACGGGAAGCAGCGGTCCGGGGTCAGAACCCATGATGGCGTCCACCTGACCGTCAGTCAGTGCGGTCCCCAAGGAGTCCGCATCGACTGTGCGCCACGTGATGTCGCCTCCGTCCGGCTTGACGTTGATGCCGGCCTCGGACAGCCCGATCGCGAAGTAGGCGAAGGCGGATGACGACAGTGACGGCACGCCGATGGTGGTGCCTTTCAGGTCAGCCAGCTTCTGATACGGAGAGTCCTTGCGCACCACCAGGCGCAGGCAGCCGGCGTGGAGCCCCGCGGTGAGCCTGGCGTTGAGGCCGTTGTAGATCGGCTCCAGCCAGGAGAAGAAGATTCCCGGAGCGCCAATGTACTTACCGGCCCCCACGCCGTCCTTGGTGTCCTCGGTCTGCTGGGTGCGCGCCAGCGTGACCTTCAGGCCCGCGTCGTCGAAGAAACCCCGGTGGTACGCGGCGTACAGTGGTGCGGCGCAGATGTCGCCGCCAATCACCAGGGGGAGTGCCTCGTGGGCTCCGATGACACCCTGGTTGGTGCGCCGAATCGTCAGGTACGCGCCGGTACCGACCGCGGCAGCGGCTGCGAGTCCCCCAATCGTGAGCAGCGTGCGCCGTGACGGTTTGCCGCGATGCGACTGATCCGTCTCATTGGCGTCGGGATCATCGATGTCGTCATCGGCTGCCAGAATCGCGGCGGCGTTCTCAGCCGTGACCTCCTGAGTCTCCACGACCTCGGCCTCCGATGAGACGGAGGACAAGGAGTCGGAGGACTGGGACGGATCGGAGGAAGAAGAGGACGACGAGGACGTGGACATGGTTTCTCCTGTAGTGGTGGGAACGGGCCTCGATGCGCATGACGCAGCAGCGTCCCGGTGAAAATGGTGGAGGAGGAGCACGAGAAGCCGAGCGGAGCAAGCCGAGTAAGTGCGGACACAGCCTCAGGCCATCAGAGCGTGTGAAAGGGCGTCTCCGTACTCTGGCGAGCGGAAAATACGCGGCACGGGAGCCCACGACGTCATGGCCGGTTGTCGTTCTCGGACGGCGTCAACGCTGCTTTGAGGCGACGTCACGCTCCCCGGGCAGGTTCAGCGCCGGGGGGAGGGGACGGAATCAACAGGCTCGACAACAACACATCTGCGCACCACACATGACCGCGAGCGCCTGTGCGCCAGGAGCGGTTGTGGCCGTAAGAACGATGTGCGTCATGACGACTACCCTATGCCACGCTCCCCGGAACAATGCAAGCCTGCCATGCGTCCCATGATGCGAGCCTCCCATCGCCGGATCACTGTGGAACCGATACGTGGAACCGATTACTGAGTGGCTGTAAAGTCGGCGATGTGAGTGGGGGGTGTGGCGATCAACCGCCTGTGCCGCAGGCACGGTGGAGACAGCTGGCCGCGACTCCTGTGGCCCAGGACGGTGGCCCGCTTCGCATCACCCCGGCGTGGTGGCCTCCGGTTCCTGACGATTCAGCCTTGGCCGCTGCCGCGGTGCACGGCACTCCCGTCCTGGGGGAGGGACACATCATCAACGGGGTTGAGATGGTGGAGGCGAGCTTCCTGTGGCGTGATGACCACCGGCACGGCGCCAGCCCCAGTGTGCTCATCCATCTCAATACCCTGACCGACAACCATCGCGCTCACATCGCGCCGGCACTGGCCGCCCGGGTTCCCGGGACCGGCTGGTGGGCGCTTCATGTCCTGCTGCCGCAGGATGCGCTCTTGAGCTACCGGATCGTTGTGACTCATGACGCCCTGCCTGGCGATGCCGGGGCCCGACGCGAGTGCTGGAAGCGCGTTCACGCACTGGGACGGCCCGATCCCCTCAATCCCGACCGGCTGCATGACGGCTTCGGTCTGGTGTCCTCGCTATGGGCGGGCCCCAAGGCCATGCTGCACCCGGATTGGATGATCGGCTCGGGCGCTTCGGCAGAGGGGGCGTGGCAGGCGCTGAGCCGTCCCCAGGATGAACACGACAGGTACGTCCTCCGGTTCGACCTGGAGAACGAGGTGCTCACAGACTTTGATGAGCCGGGAGACCCCGGACGGCGAGTCACACTGTGGTGCGGGGGCCGTGTCCAGGAGGGCTCCTGCGGGCACAGTGAGCGGGGTCTGCTGATCCTGCTCGACGGAAACATCTGGCGTGGTAACCATGCCGTCGATCACCTGGCCCCCAGATCCCGCCAATGGGATGTGCTGCTCATCGAGTCCGGCAGCCTGGCCATGCGCTCACGCGACCTGGGGGATCCGCGACGCAGCAGAGAACTGCTCCGTAGGTGTCTGCAGGCGGCACATCGGGCCGTCTGCGGACGAGGCTGCAGGATAGCTGTGTCCTCTGAGGATGGTGCTGGTTGCATGTGGCGCCCGGATCGGACCGTGGTGGCTGGGCAGTCTTTGGGAGGGGTTGCTGCGGCCGACCTGGTTCTGCGTCATCCCGAGCTGGCTACTCGTGCCATTGTCCAGTCCGGATCCTTCTGGCTCGGCTCTCAGCGCCGAGGCGAGGGTGAAGGGGAGCTGCTGCGCTGGTTGCGTCACCGCTCCGAGGCCCGGAGCCTGCAACGCCCAAGAAGCGACCAGCATCCTCATGATGGTCAGGGGCTGGGGGCGCGACTGGTGGTCCAGTGCGGGGTCCATGAAGACGGCCTGCGTCAGGGGGCTCGCACCGTCTCAGAGCTTCTTGGGGTCGAAGGAGCGCTGCTCGAGTATCGTGAGGAGCGTGGCGGGCACGATTACGCCTGGTGGCGTCATGCCTTGTCGTGGGGGCTTGACGCTCATGAGCAGGACCTGGGGTTCTGCTCATGAGCCACCTGAGGTGCTCCGCGTGCGGCTGTCGCCAGCTCGGGGCGCGCTGCAGGGGCGGATCTACTGCGCAAATAAAACCGTGACACAAAAGAAATCTTGGCAACAAAGGGGTCACGTATCCCAATTTATCGTTACCATTGCTCGAGTTTCCTCAAGTCTCCCGGTTCTGAATGGTCTCAACCCGACCGATTGACGGGTTACCGCTGTGTATACTTAACCCGGAATCGACAACGCGGACGATGTTTTCGGGTGATAGCGGATTCTTAGAAGGGAGGCGTCCGTCTATCATCGTTCGCGAAAGGCAGTCGCGCCTGCTTCGTGGTGCGTCCTTTCCTCGTGCATCTCGGTTGTCAACCATGTGCTGTACGAGTAAGTCCATCTGCCCCTGCCCATGAACGAGACCACGTCATGCAATACGCTCAGCGGCTGCTTGCCGCCCTCCCTTCCGTCAGGAGCGGCCTGCGCGCGATTCTTGCTGTTCTGACAGCCTTCGGCATTGTTCTGGCCACCGCCGGTGTTGCCGCCATGCCCCTTTTGAATGCAGGCAATGCTGTTGAGGACTATGAGAGCGGTTCGGCCTGCCACCCCGCAGCCAGAATGGTCTACCCCGAGGGCCAGTCGGCGCCCGAGTACGTGGTGCCGGTCTATGAGACCGGGTTCGGCGTGGGGGTCGAGTCGATCCTGTCGGGCTGGTGCAGTACCGCTGGGGAGGTCCTGGAGGACCCCACCATCACGCTCAACGTCGTCGAGGGCAAGACCGTCACTCCCTACCTGCTTCCAGGTATCAAGGCCGAGCTTGAGCGTCCGGCGCCCGCCAACGGCGAGCAGGACGTGTTCATCCCGACTGACTACCTCGTCAAGGGCGTGCGTCAGGCCACCGGAGACAAAGGCTGGGAGGTCGGCACGAAGGTCTTCAGCCTCACCTACACCAGTGGAACGGTGAGTGCGACCACGGGCCTGTTCTCCTTTGTCAAGCAGGACCCGGATGTCATCAACCCTCCGGCTCCCGAGCCGTCGCCGGAGCCGACTCCCGAACCCTCTGCGGAGCCCACCGCGGAGCCGACTCCCGAACCCTCTGCGGAGCCGAGTGCTGCACCCGGCCCGGTGCCGACTGCTGAACCGACGACCGCACCTACTGCGGAACCGGCTCCTCATGCCACGGCTGAGCCGTCGACGACTCCCTCGCCGAGTCCCTCCGCGGCCCCCAGTCCGTCGGCAGCCCCCTCACCGACTCCTTCTGCGGCGCCCAGTCCGACGGCCAGTCCTTCCGCGACTGCTTCACCCAGCGCATCGCCCTCGCCTTCCAAGTCGCCCGAGCCGGCTGCCTCTGCCCAGCCGAGCGCGACCGCTAAGACGTGCCAGGTCAAGCCCGCCGTCCAGGTGCTCGGTTCAGATGGCTCGGATCTTCAGGGGACAGAGCCCTCCTACGACCCGGATACCGCAGTCAGGGTGCGGGGTACGGGCTGGTGCTCGCAGGGGACGATGCTCGACGGCGAGAAGCCGGTCGAGATCAAGGTCGCGGCCTACGGCGGGTACGTGGTTCCGGGAACGCTCTCGGTTCCCGTCACCTTCCGTCACGGGGCCTTCGACGCCCAGCTCAACCTGTCGGCCCTCTACACCGGGGGGAAGGTCGACAAGGGGCGCTACTACCTGCAGCTCTCGCCCATCGATTCCGGGCTGACGGCCGCGACCAACATCTTCGCCCTCAACAAGGCCGTCGCCCCGCAGCCCACGCCGGAGCCGTCCCCCGCGCCGAGCCCGGCTCCTCCTGCGACCGCGGAGCCCTCGGCCACTGCGGAGCCCACCAGTGAACCCGCACCGGAGCCGACTGGTTCACCCACCAGCCCTGCTCCCACGCCCTCGGCTGCTCCGTCGTCGGAGCCCTCCGCCTCGCCGGCCCCCTCGGCCCACCCCTCCGAGACGGCGTCCCCGGCTCCTGCACCTCAGACCACCGAACCCGACCAGAACACTCCGAAGCCGAACCCGGATGACAGTGGGCGCCCCGGAACGGACAACGCCGCGGGCAACCACCCAGGTGGCAACCCCGGCGGCACGGGCTCCGACTCGGGCGCTGGTTCAGGTGCGGGCGCGGACACAGGCGCAGGCAGCCAGGCCGACTCCTCCGCGCCGCAGGCCCCCGATGCCGGATCGGACTCCCGTTCGACCTCGCAGGACGGCTCCGCCCAACAACCGGCCAACGCTGGGGCGGCGCCCGCTCCGAACGCCGGTGGCTCAGGAGGCGAACGCGCCCATGCCTCGGAAGACTCCGCGGCCTCGGCGCAGGCCTCGCCTGAGGATGACGCGACCTCACAGCGCACCGTCCGTCCGGACCGGAGCCCGGTGGCCCCGGTGACCAGCGCGGCCCACCTGAGCGCGGACAACGCCGGCTCCCTGTCCGGCTCCCGCCAGGGCAACATCGTCAACCTCGTCCTGCCCAAGTCCAAGGCGCAGGCGGGCGAGGGGGTCTCGGTGTTCGTCTTCCCCGGCGCCACCACGAAGGGATGGGTGCAGGTTGATGATGCCAACAGCGTCTCCATCGATATCTCAACATTCGACTCCGGCTCCTACGAGCTGGCGGTGGCCGATCGCGACAACAGCCTCCTGGGATGGGCGAAGCTGGAGATCTCCTCTGCCTCCTTCGATCCTCGCAACCCGGCACAGGCTCAGCTGCTGACCTTCCCGGACACCGCGGCTGCGCCCACCAAGGGCCTGAGCGCCAACGACATGCTCCTGGGGAGCGCCGGAGGGCTGCTGGTCGTTGGAGCCGTGAGCCTGCTGGTCGCCGCGTTCTCCGGGATGCCGCTGCGCGCACCACGGACCTCCCTGCGGCTTCCGCGCAGGCGCTGAGACGGTGTAGTAGGAGAGCGTCAATGACATCGTCAAGGGGCCGGAGCACGCGGCCGTGGAAAGGAGGTGTGAGCAGATGATCCGGATATTCCGGACGACTGAGCGCGTACGGCGTGAGCGGCGTCCCGTGCCGAGTCGGCATCGGAGTGCCTTGAGGCGCCTCCAGGGGTCACCTCGGATGCTGGTCATCGTCTGCTCCGTGCTCCTGGCCTCCCTGGTGACGGTGGTCTCCACGAGCCCCGTCGCCAGCGCGGACACCAAAACCGGTCCCTCCACCACAGGAACCGCCTCAACAGTCAGCCCCTCGACGGTCGCTGTCGGAGGAACGATCATGTACACGCTCTCGGGATTCCCCAGCGGCGTGACGGTCCAGGTCCTCATCGACGACGGTGCCCTGGTCGCCTCGCGTCCCGGGGAGTCCGAGGTGGTCACCACGATCACCGTCAAGAAGGACGGCACTGCCGCAGGCTCCTTCGAGCTGCCCGAGTACGTCGAGCAGGGCAACCACTGGCTGCGATTCCGGGTCTTCGGGGCCCAGGGGGAGAGCGGCCAGGAGGGCAACGCGGCGGACTACACCAACAAGAGCCCCTACTTCACGGTATCGGGTGTCACGGTCATAGGCGGGTCCGCCCCTCCCACCGTTCCGCCGGCTCCCACCCCGCCGCCCCGTCAGGTCGCGGCCTCGGGCCGGGCCAACGGCACCGCCGCCGGCATCCAAGCCGCGGGGCCAGGTGGCGAGTCGGCCGGTTTCCCAATCATCGGTGCCTTCGTCCTCGGGCTCAGTGTGATCCTGGTGGTGCTGTCGGTGCTTGTGGCGATCAACCGTCGCAGGATGGCCGCCTATCAGCGTCGTCGGGCCATGGCCTGAGGGCTGAGACCCGAGCTCCTTGTAAACTGCCGCCGGCGCCCACCCGTCTCGTGGTGCGCCCCGACGGGCACCGGCTCAGTGCCCCACACGGAAGGAACTCAGCACCGTGCTGCGAACCCGAAACGCAGGCTCTCTGCGCGCCTCAGACATCGGCCAGGTCGTCACCCTCACCGGATGGGTGGATCGACGTCGTGACCACGGAGGCGTGGCCTTCATCGACTTGCGGGACGCCTCGGGGATCGCCCAGGTCGTCATCCGCGAGGAGATCGCCCACGACCTGCGCGCCGAGTACGTCCTGGCCGTCACCGGGGAGGTGAGCGCCAGGCCCGAGGGCAACGCCAACCCGAACCTGCCCACCGGCGAGATCGAGGTCGTCGTCTCCGACGTCGAGATTCTCAACGCCTCCGCGCCGCTGCCCTTCCAGGTCTCCGACCACGCCGAGGACGCCGGACAGGTCGGCGAGGAGGCGCGTCTGCGCTACCGCTACCTCGACCTGCGGCGCAGCGCCATGCAGCACGCCATCCGCCTGCGGGCCAAGGTCAGCCAGGCCGCCCGCAGGGTTCTGGACTCCCATGACTTCGTGGAGATCGAGACCCCCACCCTGACCCGCTCCACCCCGGAGGGCGCCCGCGACTTCCTGGTCCCGGCTCGACTGGCACCGGGCTCCTGGTACGCCCTGCCGCAGAGTCCGCAGCTGTTCAAGCAGCTCCTCATGGTGGCCGGCATGGAGCGCTACTACCAGATCGCCCGCTGCTACCGCGATGAGGACTTCCGCGCCGACCGCCAGCCCGAGTTCACTCAGCTCGACGTGGAGATGAGCTTCGTCGAGCAGGACGACGTCATCGCCGTCGCCGAGGACGTGCTGCGTGAGGTGTGGGCGCTCATCGACTACGAGCTGCCCACGCCCATCGCCCGCATGACCTACCACGACGCCATGGAGAGGTACGGCTCGGACAAGCCCGACCTGCGCTTCGGCTGCGAGCTGGTGGACCTGACCGACTACTTCAAGGACACCACCTTCCGGGTCTTCCAGAACCCCTACGTAGGCGCGGTCGTCATGCCCGGAGGGGCCTCCCAGTCCCGACGTACCTTCGACGCCTGGCAGGAGTGGGCCAAGCAGCGCGGCGCCAAGGGCCTGGCTTACGTCACCGTCGCCGAGGACGGGACCCTCGGCGGACCCGTCGCCAAGAACATCACCGACGCCGAGCGCGAGGGCCTGGCCCAGGCCGCCGGCGCCGCGCCCGGCGACTGCATCTTCTTCGCCGCCGGGCCCGTGGACTCCTCGCGCGCCCTGCTGGGCGCCGCCCGTCTGGAGATCGGCAAGCGCTGCGGCCTCATCGACGACAACGAGTGGTCCTTCGTGTGGGTCGTGGACGCCCCCCTGTTCAAGCCCTCCGCCGAGGCCAAGGCCGACGGCGACGTGGCCCTGGGCAAGTCCGCCTGGACCGCGGTCCACCACGCCTTCACCTCGCCCAAGCCCGAGTGCCTGGAGACCTTCGACACCGACCCGGGAAGCGCCCTGGCCTATGCCTACGACATCGTCTGCAACGGCAACGAGATCGGTGGCGGCTCCATCCGTATCCACCGCAGCGACGTCCAGGAGCGCGTCTTCAACGTCATGGGGATCGGCGAGCAGGAGGCCCAGGAGAAGTTCGGCTTCCTGCTGGACGCCTTCAAGTTCGGTGCTCCGCCGCACGGCGGCATCGCCTTCGGCTGGGACCGCATCGTCTCCCTGCTGACCCGGGCCGACTCCATCCGCGACGTCATCGCCTTCCCCAAGTCCGGTGGTGGCTTCGACCCGCTGACCGAGGCGCCCGCCCCGATCACGCCCGAGCAGCGCAAGGAGGCCGGGGTCGACGCCGAGCCCGACACGGCCGATAAGCCTGAGGTAGCGAACAAGGCCTGAGAGCCCACAGGGCCCACGGCAAACCGAGATGGTCGACGGGTGCGTGTCAAACGAATGATCTGGCGCGCACCCGTCGATGCCGTGAAACATCGATACTGGCTCGGCAGCTCTACAACCGGCCCAGGACGCAGGCGAAACCCCGACTGCCCGCGGCCCACTCCTCATCATTGGGACCGAGCGTGTTGATCGTGTAGCTGGTGGACAGCTCGAGTCCGTAGCGCTGCGCGTAGGCGCTGGTGCAGGCTGCCTCGACCTGAGGGTCATGCGTCATGGCCTCGGTGGCGCTGGAAGCGGTCGTGGCCGGATCGAAGGTTCCGCCGGCGAAGACGATCCAGTCGGCCTGGGAGCAATCGACCTGGCTGACGCTCGTGCCGCCCACAACCGAGGTCGTCCGGCTCAGGCAGGTCCCCAGAGGCCACGGCATGTCGTCGGAGTAGGGGATGCCCTGGGCGTTGACCTGCGCGGGAGTCGGGGCGGCTGTCGGGGAGGGCGAGGTCTTCCGGGAGCCGGGGACGGTTGCCCGGGCCGTGGCCGAGGGGCGGCTGCCGGCGCCCTGCTCCGCTCGGGCCCCGGCATGTAGGACGGGCGAGGCAGAGGCCCCGGCCGCCCGGTTCGCTGACGGCACCGAGTCGATGAGCCTGACGGCGCCCAGCACAGCGGCGGAGATGACGACGCCCGCTGTCACCCCCAGTGCCAGGAGCATCAGTGCCCTGCTCGAGCGGCGCGATCCGGCTGTGGGCGTCGAGATCGCCGCAGGCAGGGGGTGGGAATCCCGTAGCGCCGAGTGAGGGGTGCTGAACGCGCCGTTCGAGAGCCCGCTGGCCCGAGTCAGTGCTTCGGTCAGCTCATGGCCGTCGCGGTACCGCTGAGCGGGGTCGGGGTGCAGCGCCCGGTCGAGCAGCGGGCGTAACGCCTCGGGGATGCGCGCGTCGGAGGTGTCGATGGGCACCGACAGGTGGTTGATGATCTCCGGCAGGCTCTGGGGCGCGCCGTCGGCTGTGCGTCGAGGACCGCGTCCGGTCAGGAGCGCGAAGAGAACGGCCCCCATCGACCACACGTCGCCCCTGGGGGAGGGCGCGGCCAGGGTGAAGGCCTCCGGGGGAGCGAAGTCCGGCGTCATCGTCTCCAGGGTGACGGAGGAGTCGATGCCCTCGCGCTGGACGGCGGCCAGGCCGAAGTCGCTCAGACGCGGGCTTCCATAAGCGTCAATGAGGATGTTCCCGGGCTTGATGTCGCGGTGGAGGACCCCGGCGTCGTGAGCGGCGCCCAGGGCTGAGCACACGGCCGTGACGATGCTGACGGCCTGAGCGGCGCTGAGCCCGCCGCGCTGCAGGACCTGGGCCAAGGAGCCTCCGTCACAGCGTTCCATGACCAGGTAGGGGCGCCCGTCGGGAAGCACTCCGGAGTCGATCAGCGAGACCGCGTTCGGGTGCCCGCTGATCCGGCTGGCGGCCGCCATCTCCCGCATGAAACGTCGGCGGTTGCGCTCGTCGTGCAACGGCCTGGAGTCGATCTTGACAGCTACTGGGCGCCCCAACGAGACCTGCTCCCCGGCGTAGACGGTGGCGAATCCTCCCTGACCCAGCACCTGTCCCAGACGGACACCGGGCACAGGCGGTGCGACGTGCCCAGAAGCACCGGAAACAGGGAGGGGACTGCTCATGGGCACATGATCGTTGCGCGTACGCATCGGCGCAAACCCGCCATTCCCTGAGCCTCATCGTCCAGGGGACCGCCCGCTGACCGTCTGCTCCGGATGCCGCCGGCTACAGCGTTGCCGCAAACCGTGAGGGCCTCCTGCCGACATACGTCATTCGGCAGAAGGCCCTCACAGGGGCGCACCTCCTGAAGGCGGAGCCCGCCTAGGGGTGACTGACTGAGTCGCTCAGGCGGCGTGCGTACAGGTCGGGCAGGAGCAGTCCTCGCAGGTGCACGAGGAACAGGAGTCCGAGCAGTGCTCGCACGAGCAGGTGTTGTGGTTGCAGGTCGGGCAGGAGCAGTCCTCACACTCGCACACGGCGCAGGAGTCCGAGCAGTGCTCGCACGAGCAG